>JANPGA010000376.1:0-6423 GCA_031423735.1 Bacteroidota bacterium
GTGAAACTTTTAGTAGAACTAATTATAGCTTTACCGATTTAGGTTTTGGTGCAAAATGGACATCTCTTTATGAAAAAGCAATTTGGAATTTAGGTTTTCAATTTCAACATCTAAACCGTCCTAATTTAAGTTATTACAATACTGAAAAAATTGCATTGCCAATTTTATCTCAAATTCACGCTGGAACTTCATTACTAATTAATGACAAGTTAACATTATTGCCAGGTATTAATTTTATGAAACAAAATAAATTTCAAGAAATAAATGTTGGTATAGAAGGTAAAATGATTTTAAAGAATGAATCAGCAAAAAAGTATGCAGTTGGGTTAGGATTGTTTTATCGTACATCAGATGCTCTAATTCCAATGGTGAGTATTTATTATAATAAATTTCGTTTCGGACTCTCTTACGATATCAATACATCCTCCTTAAAAAAAGCAAGTAACAATAGAGGTGGTCCAGAAATTACAATTATTTATATTGCAAAAAAAATAAAATCAGGAGCTCATCGAAGAATAGTTTGTCCTGTTTACTAATTATGAAAAATACTAATTGGATATTTGCTTTTATTTTTATGATGGTCACCCCCATCACCAATTGTTATTCACAATCAGCGGCAGCATTTGAAAAAGCTGGTGATCATAGCATGGAACAACATGACCCTTTCACTGCAATTACTTTTTATAATCAAGGATTGGATTATAATGAAACTGCATCTCTTTGCTTTAAATTAGGAGAAGCATACAATGAACTTCATGAATATGAAAATGCATTAAAATGGTATCTATCAGCTTCAATAAAATCCGAAAACGACGACCAACTTTACAATAATTCTATTTTAAAAAGTGCAGATTTATTAAAATGCTTAGGACGATTTCAAGATGCTAAAAACCAACTCTTGCGTTCTAAAAATTTAATTACTATAGATAGTATTCGTTTTAAAAATACGTTACACGGAATTGATTTTGCTGAACAGTTGATGAAAGACACTTTACCAATTTCAGTAAATCTTATAGGCGATGAAATCAACTCTTCTTACTCTGATTTTGGACCTTCACCTTCAGGAGATTCGGTTTTGTATTTTTCTTCTATGCGCTTTTTCAGAAAAAATAAAACTGAAACACAAAAGCTAACTTCAAAAATTCTAGTTTCTAAAATTTCCAATAACCAATTTTCAATTCCTGAGCCACTGCCAAGTAGTATTAACTCTGCAACATACAACAACGCAAATCCATCTATTAGTCCTGATCATCAAATAATGATTTTCACTCATTGCTTAGAAGATGAAAACAATAATCTTATATGTACTCTTCTCGAATCTCAATATCAAAAAGGACAATGGCAAACTCCTAAAGTTTTAAATGACAGCATTAATTTTAAGAAATACACTTCTACTCAACCTTGCATAACTACAAATGGAAATGATGGATATCTAATATTTTATTCTTCTAATCGACCCAATGGTTTTGGTAAAAATGATATTTGGATCGTAAAGAGAAATCCGAAAGGTGATTATTCAAATCCTATTAATGCAGGATCAATAATTAACTCCAAGGATAATGAAATGACTCCTTTTTATGATGCGATGACAGATACTTTATATTTTAGTTCTGATCGTGAAGAAGGCTTAGGTGGATTTGATCTGCTCGCAACTTCTTTTGTAAATAAGAGTCCGCAAAATACGATACATCCCGGACCACCGTTTAATTCAGGGTATAACGATCTGTATTATTCCGCCAATTATTCAAATCCAAGAACTCAATATTTGGTTTCGAACCGTCCTCCCGCCGAACAACTTAATGGTGGCGCTTGTTGCTATGACCTATTCTCCATCAAAAATCTAATCCCGATAAAAAAGGATAGCGTAATTACTCCTTTGGAAGTTATTCCGTTAACTTCTTTACCGTTAAGTCAAATTCCACTTGATTCTATCACAAATTTACCATTAAGTATTACCTTAAAAAAGTTAAGTGAACTTTTGCCATTAAGGCTCTATTTCGACAATGATTTCCCTGATCCACATACAAGGAAAACTTCTACCATTTCGCTCTTTAACATCCTGATTACCTCCTATTTGCAAAAATTACCTGAATATTTAAATGCACATAAAAATGATAGTTTGCAAAAGAAAGAATTACGGTTGTTTTTTAAAGATTCTATTGAAGCAAATTTCCAAAAATTAGAGACTTTCACTGCGGTTATTACCAAATTATTGCAATCAGGAAATAGTTTAAAACTAATGTTACAAGGATGTGCTAGCCCTTTGGCAGATAACGCTTATAACGTAACTTTGTCGAGCAGAAGGATTAGCAGTTTACGCAATTATTGGATGCAGTGGAACCACGGAGAAATTAAAGAATTTATCCAATCTGGTCAACTTATCCTTAATGAAGATCCTGCTGGAGAACATTTAGCAGCAGCAAAAGTGAGTGATAAATTAAATAATAAGTCAGAATCTGTATACAGTGTTTCAGCAGCACTTGAAAGAAGAATTGAAGTAACAGAAATCAGCTTACAAAAACCATGAGGTATTTAAATTTCCGTATTTTACTCTTGTTAATCACTTGTTGTTTTTCGTTATCAATAAATGCTCAAAATTTAGTACCTAATTCAAGCTTTGAACAAGTACTTAGTCAACCTACCTCTCAAGATCAATTACAAACTCTTGCAGTTCCATGGCTAAAATTAAATGCAACACCCGATATTTATCGTGCTGGACAAACTTCTTTACCAATTACCCCTTGTGATCAAGTTGATGTTCCTAATAATGCAGGAGGATATGCACCTGAAAGAACTGGTCAAAAAGGATATGCTGGTTTACAATTCGATTTAAATAGTAATTATCGAGAATATATTTCGGCTCCTCTTGCGATTCCGTTACAAAAAGACACCTTATATCGAGTATGGTTTTACGTTTTAAGAGCTGACAGTTCACGATATGCATGTAATAAAATTGGTGCATTGTTTACAAATAATTTCCCTATTCAAACTGGAACTAGTCCTATCAATTTCCCAACAGTTATTGAAACAAAAACTGTTATTTCAGACACTGCAAATTGGACAATCATAACAGGAATTTATAAGGCATCAGGAGGTGAAAATTATGTTTCAATAGGTTTATTTTATACAGATGCTGAGCCTACACTTCAAAAAACTGATTTTGGAACTCATAATACAGGCTGTTCGAGTTTCGATAATTCAGCATATTATTATATTGATGATGTTGTTGTAAAACCTGTAAGTGAGATTGTAAGAATTACTGGAGATACAGTTATTTGTCCTAATGATAGTACTACGCTAACAGCAAATACAACTGTTCCCTTTTATTGGAGTCAAGCAATTACGCCAACTGATACTTTTAGTTTAGCACAAACGATTAAAGTATCTCCTGCGGTACCCTCAAAATATTTTTTGAATGGATTATTTGTAAAAGATAGTGTGAATATTACCATAGTAAATCCGCCTGTAGTATTTTTAGGACTTGATTCATTGTTATGTGAAGGTGATACTGTAGTATTAGATGCAACAGTTACTGATGGAATAAAATATACATGGTCAACGGGCGACACTACTGCGGCAATTTATGTTTCAGAGCTTGGTACCTACTCTGTAATTGTTGAAAATTTAGGTTGTGCTCGAACGGATACAATTGTATTTCCTGGATATATCTCTAATCCACCAATTAATTTAGGAGAAGATTCTCTTTATTGTTTTTTTAATGAAGATACGTTACACTTAGATGCTGGACCTGGCGATTTCTTCCTTTGGTCTCCAACTAGTGAAACAACCCAACAAATCACTGTTTTAAATCAGGGGATTTACGAAGTAACAGCAATAAGAAGTAATGGTTGTCCGCGAAAAGCGAGTTTAGAAGTGTTAGAAGTTTGTGTTCCTTTCATCTTTATCCCAACTGCTTTTACACCTGATGGTGATGGCTTAAATGATGTATTCCAACCTATCATTAATAACGTTAATAAATACAATTTAAGAATATTAAACCGTTTTGGTCAAACTATATTTGCGACTGACAATCCACTAATTCCATGGGATGGTACCTATAATGGAAAAGAAGCATTGGGAGGAGTATATGTTTACCGTATAAACTATGAAGGTTTGGATGGAGAAGGTGATAAATTAAAAGGAAAAAAATTAGGAACAATTACCTTGTTACGCTAAAAAAGGTGTAAATTGCATTGATTAAATGAAACCAATACAGAAAGGACTATTTCATAAGGAGTTCACAAGCAGGAACGTAAGTATTCTTTTAGTTGATGACAATAAGGTTAATCAATTTTTGGGAAAACGTATTTTGCAAAATCTTGGCATTTTAAACGTTGAAATTGCTGGAGATGGGATTTCTGCTTTTGAATGTGCAAAGCATACTAATTTTGATATCATACTTACGGATGTTGAAATGCCAGGTATGAATGGCTATGAGTTAAGCAAAGCCATTCGAAGTTTTGAAGATGAATCAAAAAGAATTACGATTATAGCACTAACGGCAAATGCATCTGAAGAAGATCGTGAATTGGCGAAAAATGCAGGTATTGATGATTATTTAACGAAGCCTTATAGCCCTCAGGATTTACAAGAAATCCTCCTAAAACATCTCCATAAAAATGATCGTTTGATTATGGAAGATTTTTCTACTATTCAAACGGGGGATTCAAACGATGCTATACGACATCTCTATACTATTTTCCATCAAAATAAAGATGACGTAAGGCATTTCCTTCACATGCTTAGTGGGCAAATACCAATATTAACTTCAGAAATAAAATCAGGAATAGAAACCGGCAATTGGGAACATGCTTTTCAAGCAGCACATAAATTAAAATCTCCAGTAAAAATGTTAGCTGGAGTTGAACTTGAAACACAATTAAATTTACTTACGGAGCAACTAAAAGAACAAAAGGACCTTAATACTTCACAAAGTAATTTTGAAAAATTGGCTCCTGCTTTAGAATCCCTTTTAGTACTCATCAACCAAGAAATTGAAATTTTAATGTAGTATTTTTTGTCTGCTTCTAGTAAGAAGGATTCCTTTCAGCTTTTTCTTGAAAAAATATCGAAACTTATAAAAACTAGATAAATATTGATTGAATAATCTTATTATTTATTCAAATCTTCGAAATCAATATCTGAAAAAGAATTTTTCATTGGCTCTTCTAGTTTTTGTGTGTCATAATCGTGTCCATTCACATTTTCAGTAGCTAAAGGCCCATCAACTGCTCTCTTTTCACGAATATAATTCAACGAATCCATTAGTCCTTCTGTAAATTTTTCGAAATCTTCTTTATAAAGGAATAGCTTATGTTTTTCAAAGAAAGGACGATCTTCACTCTCGCCAGGTTTACGTTTACTCTCTGTAATGGTTAAATAATAATCATTAGCACGAGTAGCTTTTACGTCAAAATAATAGGTTCTTTTTCCAGCACGAATACGCTTAGAAAAAAATGCATCTTTGGGTTGAGACTGATCGAAATCGTTCATAGTTAATTAGATTCGATGGCAATAATAATAAAAAAATGTTCAGAATGGAAAAAATGTTTTCGAAAATCAATATTCGTAACATTTTAAAAAAAAATTTAACAATTAATTTCCTTAAAAATTATTAGATAATTAGACTTTTATGAAGGTTCATTTACCAAGCAAAAAATGCTAGATTTATGGCGAGAATACCGCTAAAATTATGACATTTCTTCTTCTAAAAGTTGCATCTCGAAAAGCGAAGTGTAAAGTCCTTTTTTAGCCATTAAATCAGTATGACTACCTTGTTCTTCAATTGCTCCATCGTTTAAAACAATAATATGATCCGCATTTTTTACAGTTGCAACACGGTGACTTATCAAAACCGTTGTTCTACCCTTCATTATTCTACTTAAATTTGAAAGGATCTGCTCTTCAGTAATGGTATCTACAGCAGAAAGGCAATCATCAAAAACAAGGATATCAGGTTGTTTAATTATCGCTCGGGCTATTGAAATACGTTGCTTCTGGCCTCCAGAAAGAGTTATTCCTCGCTCTCCAACCATGGTATCAAAACCCATTGGAAATTCTGAAATATTTTCATAAACCACTGCATCTTTTGCTGCTTGCGCAACTAAATCTTCTTTAACAGTTCCCTTTAAACCAAAAGCTATATTGCCTTTAATAGTATCGGAAAATAAAAATACCTCTTGTGGAACACATCCAGTTTTATCTCTCAAATTGCCTAAGTCATATTCTTTTAAATCTTTACCATCCATCAAAACTTTCCCTTCTGTTGGATCTAGTAACCGAAGCAAAACATTAACTAAAGTTGATTTTCCACTTCCTGTTTTACCAATAATCCCTATGGATTGTCCGGCTTTTATTGAAAAGGATACATTTCTAAGCGCAACAGTTCCAGATTGTGGATATTTAACTGATACATTTTGCAAA
>JANPGA010000377.1:0-1888 GCA_031423735.1 Bacteroidota bacterium
AATAAAATCAGTTGTTGCTCCAATTGGAATATTAAATTTTAATTGAGTAGAATTAATTATGGTCGGCACAGCTGAAGTGGAACCAATGTTAACCTGATTAACATTAGATAAATTAATTCCATTTAGCGTTACTAAAGTTCCTTCTGGCCCAATTTCAGGACTTACCAATAACAAAGAAGGACTAACATTTACAACAACGTTTTCTATATCAGTTGAAGTACATCCATTTGCAGCTGTTGCAATTAAAGTATATGACCCAGCATTACTTGTTGTTAAAAAATTGATGGTAGGATTTTGTTGAGTTGAATTAAAACCTAATGGCCCAGACCAAGAATAAGTTGTACCACCTGATGCTTGAAGCATTAATAACCCTTTATCACAAACTGGAGTATTGCTTGTCGCATTCGCAATTGGAGCCGTTCCAGTTGGTACAGTTACTAATATAGTAGTTATGCTTCCGTCTGCAGAGAAAATTGCTGCTGCATATTTTCCTGGGGCAAGATTTGAAATGTTTTGCGTTGTCAAACTTCCATCATTCATATTAATTTTCCATCCCATTTGTTGATGAACATTACATTGATAATATAGAAGTGCTGGATGCGTTGAATTAGGAGTAAAAATTAATGATCCATCGGTGGATACATTAATTAAATTATTGGTAGTACCACTTTGAACAATTCCTGGTTGTCCTCCACCAAGAGTACTTGTGGTAATGTGGAAAGGGTGGCCAGGAAAAGTTCCACTAAAGGTGTAATCAATTCCTCTTGTTAAGGATAAAACTTTTCCTTGAATTCCATCCAATGCATATACAATTCCAAATGCTGTAGGATTAGGATGGGAAGTTTTTGATACTGCTGTTACTGCGAATACAGGTCCGTTTACAATATTGGTATTATCCCAAGAGAAAGTATAAGGAGTCATTCCTGCGCTTACTGAAAGTGTAATCGCACCATTATTTCCACCACAAGCCGATTTTACGGAAGCACTTACAATTGGAGAAGGGCATACAATTACATTATCAATTGCAAAAGATGGCCGGTTAGTTCCAACACCAGAAAAATCACGTTGTACCCACCTTAATTGTATCACACTTTGATTCTCACATGAAGCAGGTAAAATAAATTGAAATCGCTTTCCTCGTTGAGGATTCGTACCTGTTATTAATGATGAATTAATATTGCTATAGATATTTCCACTAAGTGAAGTAAACGCACCTATACTTGGTCCTATTCGATACTGAAGTTCGACATTGTTTATTAGTGTTTGTGTTCCACTTACAAATGGATTACGAATTGTTGAAACATCAAAAGTTACAACAATATTTATTTTCCCTGTTGTATTTACTGCCAAACAAAGCGCTGGATCAGCTATAGGAGAAGAAGGAGAAACTGAAGCTAAAATTCCTAATTTTTCATTGTAGTTTAATACTCCTGCAGTTGTTGTTGCTGCTGTTGCGGATGGAGTTAAAGATAAATTTGAGATTGGAGCAGTAATCCTGAAATTTAGCGAAGATCCAGTAGCATCGAGTTGCCAACCTTGCCATCCAGCAGGATAGGTGGAACTAGTAGTAGAAAACCCAGCAAAATCTTGTTTGTAAGGTAAAGTTTGAGCAGCAGGAACAGTAGCTTGTGAAAATCCTAATGTGGTGATCAAAGTCCACAATAAGGTGAATGAAATAACCTTTATCATAATCATTTATTTACCGAAAGGTAAAAAAGATATTCATAGTTTGCAAAGAATAATTATAATTCTCAAATAGAAATAATTAAATTAGTATGGATATCTTTCTCTTGTGTTAGAATAATTTCATTAAATTAATATACAATCTAGAGTAAGTATTTTAACAGCCTTTATTTGTAAATTAAGAATTGCCTAATAAAAAGATGTC
>JANPGA010000378.1:0-3706 GCA_031423735.1 Bacteroidota bacterium
GACATCTTTTTATTAGGCAATTCTTAATTTACAAATAAAGGCTGTTAAAATACTTACTCTAGATTGTATATTAATTTAATGAAATTATTCTAACACAAGAGAAAGATATCCATACTAATTTAATTATTTCTATTTGAGAATCACTAGTGTCCGATAAAAAGCAGGATTAGTCATCCTGCTATTAATTCATAGAGGTAAAGGTAGTTGAAAAGCATATAAAATAAAAAGCAAGCCCCTTTAAGGATCAAAGAGAAGCAGTTCATTGGGATCTGGCACCTTTTTTCTCCAATCTTTTTCAGGGTTTTCAAGAAAATTTATTAGATGTATGTAGTTGAATAAATGCAGCCGACAAAAGCTGACGATGTTTGAGAAAGCCCATTTCTTTTTGAGGCTTCTCCTTACAACAGTTAGCAACAAGTTAACGATTAGTGTCGACCATATTTGTATTTTAATGGCGTTATCATTGTCACCCAGAAAATATTTCAGCGGAAAGTTTTGCTTGAGTTGCTTGTAAAGCAATTCTATTTGCCATCGTTGTTTATAGATAAGTGCGATGTGACCAGCATCCATATCAAATAAATTTGTGAGGAACTCAAAACATCTTTTGTTGGTATCATCCCAATAAGCTACACGTCTTAATTTAATGGTTTTTACAATAATATTATTTTCTTTTACGGGCAATTCAATAATTTCATCTTTAATAATTCCATTGTCTGTTGTTTCTGGAATATCCGATTCTGAGATTGAATTATACTTGGCATTATCTTTTAATCGTGTAACAAAAAAATTGTCGTTATCGCACAAATTGGAAAACATAATATAGTCATTATATCCTTTGTCGAAAACGGCAATGCGATTTTTGCGCAGTCTAATATGTTTTAAAAACTCATGATCATGGGTCGCAGCAGAACTAAACCAAACTAATTGTGGTACTTGCTCTTGCATATTCATCAAGGTATGTACTTTAATTCCACCCTTTCTTTTGCCGTCCATAGGGTTACGGCCAACGCATTTAAGGATGTCTTTGAACAAGCTGATGGTGGTAGAGTCAATGATATCTATACTATTCATCCAACTATAGGTTTGTCGGCTGTCCGATAAAACTGGTCGGTAATGGACTAATAGTTTTTGATATATTTTTTCGAAGACCTGGTGGCTCCGTTTGCGATTAGCATCACTAAGAGTACTTCTACGAGGAATATGCTTTAGTTGAAAGTGTTTTGTTTTTCCGCTTAAACCAAGCATTCCCCCTGCAACTTCACGTAATGAAGTGCAATTACTTAGCACACAGAAAAGCATGCTTACTACATGATCACTTGTTTTAAACCGCTTACAATAATAATCGGACTGGGTTTGTTTTACCACTTGACTAACCAAGGTGGAAGGTAAATAAGAAATTAGCTGTCCGAGAACGGACTGTCCAAAGAAATGACTACTTTTATCCATAGTATTTTAGTTGTGCAAAACCAAAATACCAAAAAGAGCCGAATGAAGCAATTCAAACGGCTCTTTTATTAAACTTTTTTATTTTTATCGGACAACAGTGAATTTAAATTATTATTATTCGAGTTATTTTGGTGGTGATGGTCAAGATTTAATATACTCGGTGGATTGCCGACTTGACGCATCAATAATTAATTCCGAGGAATTTGTAATGGTAGGAATGATGGATTATTCAACTACTTTTCCTTACTCTAATATTTATGGAAATGCTGACTATTTCACCACTTCAAGTCATCCAAGCGGTATAAATGGATTCGTATCTGATTTTACATGGAATTGCCAAATTTGCGCTAGAGTGGGAGAAAGTGTTAATGAAAATTCTGAATTTAAAGTTTTTGCAATACCAGATGCTATTGAAATTTTATTGCCTGAAAATAATAGTTACGAAAAATATAAAGTAGTCGATTTGTTAGGTCGGACTCTTATTGTTAAAAAGATCAGTGATGAAAATTCCTTATTTATTCCAAATAAAGTATTGAAGGATGGAATAACAATTATATCAATTTTTGATTCAAATGGAAATCAGAAAAATATAAAACTACCGATCCATGAATAATGCAAAAAAATTTAAACTTGCAGCTATTCTTTTAATTTATAATGTGATCATCTGCAAAGCGCAGTTTACAACTATTGCACATACTACATATCCTGTAACTGCACTTTTTGCAGATACTGCTACTCATAAAATGTATATTGGGAGTACTGGCCCTACCTTGTTAGATACAATTCCTATTAATGGATTAGGAATGTATGATTTAACATCACATCAATTAGATTCGATTCCATTCGGAAGCAGAGCTGTTGGATTTGATGTGGCAACTATAACTAGAGTCGGAACAAATTTACTTATTGGTGGAGGGTTATATTATTATGATACACTGGGCGCTTTTCAAGATAATGGATTATTAGTTTATGATGGAAATCAAATTATTTACCCGACTACTTCCTTTAATCACCCACCAGGATATGGCAGTTATATCACATCCTTTGAAACGGATTCGAATTCCATAATTATGTCTGGAATTATAGATTGGTATTATTTTCATTCAAATGTATATGATATAATTGGGCTTCCATTAGATGCTAATTATTATAATTACTCTGCGTTTCCGAAAATATCAAATGATGTTAATGCTTATGTGCGATCAATTAAATATTATAATGGTGAATTATATGCAGGAGGTAATTTTACATCTACCAACGGAATTGTAGATCTTGTTAAATTGAATAATGGCACTTGGCAACAAGTTGGAACACCACTCTCAGGAGCATTTTCATCAGTACATAAATTAGGCACATGGAATAATTTGTTACTTGTAATGGGCAATTTTCAAGCTGCATGGGGTGATCCTGGAGATTTAATATTTGCTTGGGATGGTACTAATTGGATAACTATGGGTAATTTGGGGCAAGGACGAGTAGTTGATATGTTAGAATATAAAGGCGAACTTTATATTGCGGGTGCATTTTCTAATTTAAACAATTATTTAGCCAAATGGGATGGTTTAAATTGGGTTGCAGTTGATGGGGTAGTTTTTGACAACCAAGCAAATGCACTTGCAACTGATGGTGACAATTTATATATAGGTGGCTGGTTTCAAAATTTAAATGGTGTACCATGTGGTCAGGTTTTGCAATACACAAAAACAGTTGGCATTTCGGAAAATAGTTTTCAATTACGAAATTTAAAAGCCTATCCAAATCCTGTTCAAAAATCAGGTAATGTAACCGTTCTTTGTCCTAATATTTGGAATGAAAAGGAGGTTAAAGTTCAAATGTATAACACCAATGGGCAAATAGTGTCTTCTATAAATTCTGTAATTACTCAAAGCCGCTTAAGTGTAACAATTCCATCTTTAATTAATGCAGGAATGTATCGAATTGTTGTTACAGGAAATAATTTTCGAGGATCGGTATCGGTTGTAGTAAATTAATAAAAAACACCCTGGAGTAATCGTACTTCAGGGTGTTAATTTAGAATACAATTTAATTTATGATTATCAGTAATCAGAAAAACATAAAACTTCCGATCCATGAATAATGCAAAAAAATTTAAACTTGTAATTATTTTTCTTATTTATAATTTGTCTATTTGCAATGCGCAGTTTACAACTATTGCACATACTACATATCCTGTAACTGCACTTTTTGCAGATACTGCTACTCATAAAATGTATATTGGGAGTACTGGCCCTACCTTGTT
>JANPGA010000379.1:0-1507 GCA_031423735.1 Bacteroidota bacterium
TTTAGGCATAGGAGATTTAATTGTTAACTCTAATTTAAGTTCGACACCGATTACTCATGTTGTAGGAATAAACGGAACTACAGTAACATATTTTCCTTCTGCAAGTATAGTTCCTGTTGCTGGTTCTGTAATATCATTTTATAAAGCAGGATATTTAATTGGTGAAGATTCCCTATCAAAAGTAAATTGGTTGGTAGATGCCGTTACAGGAAATAGAACAATACCATTTGCAAATATTACTACAAATGGAGCAGCGAATCCATTACATATTCCTGTTAATTTTAGTTTAGCCATAACCAATGCTGTTGATATGGATACGGTTTCATTTGCAACATATAAAGCACCATTTAATCTTCCATTACCTCCTACCGTTACACATTTAAATTCAGCGGGGCCATCCAATAAAACACTTGTTGGAAATATCACTTTAGGGAGTAACGTCATTACAGGTATTGCAAGCACTGTGGGTGTCTTGGTAGGCGATCAAGTAACAGGACCAGGAATTCCAATTCCTGCAACAGTATTATTAACAACAGCAACAACCATTACCTTACAAGTTGGACAAAATGCAATAGCTACTGCACCAGGAACAATTTTTACGACAGGAAGTGGAGTTATAGCTGGAAATAATAATGATAGTTACACAGTAGATAGATTTTGGATTTTAAGAAAATCAAGTCCTAAAGTATTATCAATTGTTGCAAATACAACTTCTGGTTCAACAATAATTACTGGTGTTACGAATACTACTGGTATTGTTGTTGGCCAAACAATTTTTGGAACTGGAATTACAAATGGCACAACCGTTACTTCTGTATTAGCGAATACTTCAGTTACGATGAGTCTAGCCGCTACCTCAACAGTTACAAGTAATAATATTGCATTTAACTATCCTTTAACAGCACTAACATTTACCTTAGCATATGATGAACGTCCGTGCCTGAACAGTGTCGCGCCATGGACATGTGCAGATAAAACATTAAATCCCTTACGTCCACAACCATGGCTAAACCAAACAATTCCGACTGTGCAACAAACATGGAAGAGACTTTCATTTTCAGTTCCTGTTGCTTCACCATATACATTCTCAACATATCAAAATCTTTCAGCTAATTTACCAAATACTAATTTAAGTGCAACTGTAAATAATTACCCTTGGATTTTTGGAAACTATACTCCGTGGGCAATTACTCCTCAAGCTCAACCCTTGGGTTCACAAACATCAATTTTAACTCCAATTATAACCTCTTTTTTACCAACATCAGCAGCAGCTACTGATACCATAAAAATAAACGGCTCCAATTTCAACGGAGTAACAAACATTACCTTAGGTGGAATTAATGCAGCTTCCTTTAATATTATATCAAACAACCTCATTCATGCAATTGTAGCAGGAGGTGCTTCAGGTTACGTTAAAGTTACAAATTCAACTGGCAGTGATTCGTTAAATGGATTTACATTTTTATTTCCGACTGCATCAATAAGCGGCCCATCGATAGGTTGCATA
>JANPGA010000380.1:0-25478 GCA_031423735.1 Bacteroidota bacterium
AAAGTCCCGTTTCGATTCATCGAAACGGGACTTTGTTTTTAGGGCATTTGAAACTTTTAGGACTAATGTTCAGTATAAAACTGAGCAAAAAAATCCAACTTTCAAGAAATGTCACGTAGAAAATCAATTCGCCAACAAACAGCCTTAAAAACAACATTACGATTAACACTAATCGCAGCAAGTGCGTCTATAGCTGGTTTAGTTGTTTTACTTATTGTAGTTTTTAATATGATGAAAGAAGAAGAAGGTCACGCCGAAACTTCTCTTATATTTAAAAATGCAGATGTAATTCAAGACACTTCTAATGTGCTTCGTGGAAGTATTAATCAAAACGTAATTGGCGTAATTGTAGAAACTTCTGGAAAAGGAAATTCAGTAAAAGTAAATTCATTACTTTTTAATGCAAATGGAACATCATTACCAATCGAGCAAAATATTGAAAACGCTCGTTTATGGTTTACTGCAAACGACAATAATTTTCTTCCTATTCAACAAGTTGGAAGTACCGTTGTGAAAATTACTGATAAAGATTTCGAAATAAATTGCAATCAAAGTTTAAAGCCAGGGAAAAATTATTTTTGGTTAACATTTGATGTTAAAACTGAAGCAGCGTATGCTCCAGGTACAGTTGATGCAACTTGTCAGGAAATTAAAATGGGAGCAATATCTTATAAACCATTAATAAGTAACCCAAATGGAAAAAGGTTTACAGAGCCCAATATCCCATATTATTCAATGGGGAATTTTGCAGTAAATAATTTAAGCGCATGGAACTCTAAAAGAGATGGTTCAGGTATTTCTCCAAAGCAAATTAATGCAACTCGAAATACTTATTTCGTACAAGCTGGTCATAAGATGATAAGTAATACTGCTTTAAATCTACAATCAATGTATGTTGAAAAAGGTGGTGAATTACGCATCACGTCACCACTTCGAATGAATGCAATGTATGTAGCCTTTGGTGGAGTTATCCAACAAGATATTACTGTAACTGATTACTATTGCTTTAATGAGTTTTACATGGAAAATGGAAGTAACTACATTCATAATAACACTGGATACCTTCCTGGATTACATTGCTTTTTTGATGCAAAATCTAACCAAACATTCTTTCAATACGGTTTGGCAACATTTCCTTATACCGTTAAATGGGGTAATGTAATTATTGATGCATCAACTCCCTTAGATATTGATATTCAAAAATATTTTAGCGAAGTACAAGGTGATTTAGAAATTAAAAAAACTGGAACATCTTTAGGAGATAATTCACAAAAAGGATTTTTCACTGCTGAAGAAGATACACTACATATTTCAGGCAGTTTGATTATTTCTGGAGGAACTTTCTTCGGAATGCGAAGTGACAAACATAAAACACTTCATGTTGAAATAGGTAAAGATTTAATAATGAAAAGCGGTCTTCTTACAGATGCCGATTCAAAAAAGAATGTTGGATGTACCTCAATGATTATAAAAGGTGATGTTTTATTAATGGGCGGAACCGTAAAGTTTAATAATGGTAGCGGATCTAAAATGATTTTCGAAGGTAATGGCACTTCTCGTTGGATTCAAAATCCTACCTGTGAAGTAACTCTTGGAAATATAGAAATTCATAACCAACATGATTTGGTTATTAAGGGAGAAAAATTAGGAGATATTGGTCCAAAAAGTATTTTAGATGTTCAAGCAGGTGGTCGTTTGTTTTGTGGAACAAATAAAGTTACTGGATCTGGCGATTTTCTTTTACAAGATAATGCTACACTAGGAATTGGTCATTCGGAAGGAATTTATTCAACCGGAACAAAAGGGAATATATTAACAAGTGGAAGAATATTTCATTCCGGTGCAAATTATTTCTACTACACAAATTCTCAACCTCAAATTACTGGAGTGTTTAATACTCGTCCCGAACAAAACACTGTGCGTCGTATAATTTTAGATAAGGAACAAACCTCCCAAACATTGGCATTATCTCAAGATTTTAATGTTACGGATGAGGTAAAAATTAATAAAGGTGATATACGTGAATCAGGCCACGACTTACGTCTTCCAAAAATTTCAGATAATAGATAGCAAGAAATAATTTATCAAACTTAAAGCCCATTGGTCGAAACCAATGGGCTTTTTGATTTTTTTCTTGCACAATACCTTCTTATTTCCTAGATTGCAACACAAATTTAGATTGCAACACAAATTGATTAAGATTGCAACGCTAACAATGTTCGGTTAATAAGGTTACATAATCGTAACTATTACTTGTATGATTTGTGATTATATATTATGAGTTTTGCATAAATAATTTGAGTGAAGGATTAAGGAAGAAACTTAAAATAAAACTATATTATGGAAGAAACTAAAGAAGTAAAAAGTAAACATCAGCAGATGTTAGAGTTATTGGATGATATTTCCATCTCTGGTAAATCTTTAGGTATTATTCTTCAAGATACAGAAGACGAACAATTGGATGGAAGAACCGTTCACGTAAATGGAAAGAAGTTTATAAACTTTACTTCATGTAGTTATTTGGGATTAGAGTTGGATCCTCGATTAATTGCTGGTTGCATCGATGCTACAACCCGTTATGGGACTCAGTTCGCCTCCTCTAGATCTTATCTCTCAGGAACTCTTTACAAGGAGATCGAGAGCATGTTATCAAACATCTTTAAGCTTCCAACAGCACTATCACAAACTACCTCTTTAGGTCATATCAGTAATATTCCAATTCTTGTTGGTGATCGTGATGCAGTTATAATGGACATTAGCGTACACGCAACTGTACAAGAAGCCGTTTCATTATTAGTTGAAAGAGGCATTACTATCGAGCGTATTCGACATAACCGAATGGATATCCTAGAAGATAGAATTAAAGAATTAAGCCTAACTCATGAAAAAATATGGTACATGGCAGATGGCGTTTATTCTATGTTTGGCGATTGTGCTCCATTAGATGATCTTAAAACGTTATTAGATAATAACGAACAGTTTTATCTCTATATTGATGATGCGCATGGTATGAGCTGGGCTGGTGAGAATGGTGCAGGATATGTATATTCAAAAATGCCTTACCATCCAAAAATGTATTTCACAACGTCACTCGCAAAAGGATTTGGTGCTTCTGGCGGCGTTTTAGCTTTCCCTGATGACACCGCTTTCCGTCGTGTGCATGACTTCGGCCGTACTTTTATTTTTTCTACCCAATTAGCACCACCAATGCTCGGTGCTATTAGAGCTTCCGCAAAAATCCATTTAAGTGGTGAAATTCTTTTAATGCAAAGTCAACTACATGAAAAAATAAAATTCTTTAATCAAAAAGCGAAAATGTTAGATCTACCTCTTTTATCAGATGGAATTACTCCCGTTCGATTTATTGGTCTTGGAAAAGCTCAGGTAGGATATAACATGGTTACTAGATTAAGAAATGCAGGTTTCTTTAATAGTTTATGCGTTTACCCAAGCGTTTCCCTAAATAATACAGGTATTCGCATCGCATTAACTCGTCATCATACTTTAAGCGACATTGAAAATCTGTTAAACGAAATTGCAGTTAATTTACCAATTGCTTTAAAAGAAACAGGATCTAGTATGGCAGAAATAAAAAGGTTCTTTAAAATGTAATTCTCCCATTTAAAACAATTAAAAACGGGCCATTCAAATTATATTGAATAGCCCGTTTTTATTTACTTTAAAATAACTTAATGAACCTCTGGGAATTCACATAATTTCCAAAAATCAGTAAGTATTTTGAAAGTCTTTTCGAAATGAGATATATCCACAGGTTTTAAGATATATCCTGCTACATTAAACTCATAAGCACCCATTAAATCAGATTCGTCATTTGATGTAGTTACCATGTAAACACTCAAATACTTTAAATCATTGTCTCCACGTAATGCCTCAAGAAATTCAATGCCATTCATTCTTGGCATATTAATATCCAATAATATGATTTGTGGAAAGGGTGATAACTTCTGTTGGCCATTCTCTCCTTTTAGCATGTCTAACGCTTCTTCCCCATTTGTCGCATTATGAATAACTCCTATACCTTCAATTTTTTTAAGTGCTCTCTCGATAACCATTCGATCTACACTATCATCTTCAATGTGAAGTAGATTTATTTGCTTGCTGCCCATAATTTATTCTACTTTTAAATGAAACTAATATTTTCCCCTTGCGTAAGATTAGTAATATTATCTTAAAATTAACTGTTATTTGTGAAATATATTAAAAAATAGCAAGAAAACATTCGAAATGTTAAAGAATTTTTTACCTAAAGATTCATATTATAGTTCCATACCCGATGATGACCTCATCGAAAAGCAAAGGTATAAGCTTTTTAGCCGAACTTCAATTGTTGGTACTTTAGCATGTTTGTTATTTGCTGTACAGGTTTTAACTGTATACTCTATTTCTGATCCAGTTGTTTTCTTAACCATAATTATTGGTTTAATTTTCACATTAAATTTATTGGCGTTACCCTATCATCGCCGAGCAAGAGTTTCATATGCTATTATATGCATTACTTCAATAATGCTTATTCATATCAATATGTATCCTGCTGGAGGAATTAAAGCATCCGCAGCCTATTATTATGCTCCCATCACTTTGATGAGTTTTATGCTTTTAGGGAATAAGCTTGGCAGATTCGTTTTCTTAATCGTTATAGCAAACTTAATTTACTTTTATTATATCACAGAGAATACCAATTGGGTTTCCTATGCTGCTATTGGTTCTGAAGATAGCCAAATAAATTTCGATTATTTAATTACCGGTTTCTTCTCAGCGTTTATTGTAGCTGCACAACTTAATTATCTCGAATCAGGAAAAAATATTGTTATACATCGCATCACAACTCAGCGAAATGAATTGCGTGAGAAAAATAAAGAATTACATAAACTTTCAATTGTAGCATCTAAAGCAGATAACGCCATTGTAATTAGTGATCTTAACGGATTGGCGGAGTGGGTTAACGATGGATTTGTGAGATTAACAGGTTTTTCTTCAGATGAAGTTGTTGGTAAAAACACTTTCGAAATTTTAAGCGGAAAGGGTACCAGTCAAAAAGTGTTATTAAACATCGAAGCAGCTCGTTCACAACATTTACCTTTTGATGGTGAATTATTGAAATACAGAAAGGACGGTACTCGATTCTGGACTCAAATTACAATGACACCAATTGCTGCTGATGATGAAGGTGCAGAAAGGTTTATTTTTATCGAAAGTGATATCACACCTCGTAAGATTGCTGAGGAAAAGATGAGACTTTATCTAAAGAACCTTGAAAAAACAAATCGTGAATTAGATAAGTTTGCCTATGTTGTTTCTCATGATCTAAAAGCTCCTCTACGAGCAATTGGAAATTTAACAGGATGGATTGAAGAGGATATGGGTGATCGTTTACCTCAAGAAATGCTCGCTCATTTTGCTACCATCAAAGGACGTGTTGTTAGAATGGAAGGCCTGATTAATGGGATTTTGGACTATACCAAAGCAGCCAAAAAAGATGGCGAAATGGAATCTTTTAAATCTGATGAATTATTGCGTGAAACTATTGATTTGATAGGAGTACCATCTAATGCAATCATTAATGTGTGCGATACATTACCTGTAATGAAAACTGAGCGTGTTAAAATTCAACAAATTTTCCTAAACTTAGTACATAACGCAATCAAGTTTAACAATAAAGAAGATATTCAAGTGGAGGTTGGCTGTGTAGATAAAGGTAGTGACTGGCAATTTTATGTTAGAGATAACGGACCAGGAATAGAAGCAAGGTACCATGAGAAAATTTTTGTGATTTTTCAAACTTTAAATGCCCGTGATGAAGTAGAATCAAGAGGAGTGGGGCTTGCTATCGTAAAGAAAATTATTGAAGAAGAAGGTGGCAAAATTTGGCTTGAGTCGGAGAAAAATAATGGGGCTACTTTCTACTTTACATGGCCTAAAATGAAAAAATTACCAATAGAAGAAGATCTCCTTTTTGAAATTGAAGAATTGGTTTGAAACATGTATTAAGTTTTAACGTATTATAGTTAAATCTTTATTGCAATGAAACTAAATTCAAATGATCCAGCAAATCCGATTCTGTTTGAATTAGATCAACATCTTCGCTCAATAAAAATTCTTTTAAACCAACTTGAACCAGCTCAACGATTATTATATGTAAATGAACTTATGGTTCGTTTACTACCTTCTCGTTCAAATAATGAGTCATCTCAAGAAAGATTAATGCAAAGCCATAAAAATCCTACAACTCTATCTAATCAAGAAAGAAAAATAATTGAGAGGTTGGCAAGATCAACCGAAAATCTTTTTCGTTCACAACAAGAAGAAGACTAAAATATCGTTTTACTCTGAATTAAATTTTTCTATTAAATCTAAAAAATAAATCATTCCTTTTCTAGCATCTAATGTTAATTCAAATTGGATATTTTCAAAAAGATATTCTCTAATATTTACTTTTGGATATTGATTTTTTAAAAACAAAGCAATATTCTCTCTTTGTAATAATCCTTCTTTAAAAATGTTATTTAACGTGTCTTCAACTTGAGGTGTTGTTTTCTTATTACTCACCCAGCAAGCAAAAACAAAAGGTAATCCACTATACAACTTCCAAGCATCTGCTAAATCATAATTATAATTATAATCGCTTTTGTAATTTAATGCCCGATCTCCAATTATAACTGCTCCTGTTTTTTCAGGTAAGGCTTTAAAATCATAACCCTTTTCTTCAACCCACTTTACTGATAATTTCCAATAATATTTAACTAGAATTTTTGCAAGCATTATGGATGTCCGAGATTCACTATCTAAAATTATGGTTTCAAGAGTTTCTAATGGTTGATTTGCAATTATTAAAACTGATGCAACTTCGCCAAATGCTCCAATACAATAATTGCTGAGAATATAGGATTCATCAAGCTTAGGAATCATCGCTACCGGTATTAAACCAATATCAACTTGATCTGTCAATAATTTAGTAGCACAAACTGATGGAATGTCTTTACTTAAATCAAATAAAATGTTATCCTTACTGTTTTCTAACCCCCAAACAAATGGCGTGGAATTTAAATAAGATACAACCGATATACGAATCTTTTCTCCACTCATTTTTCAATGCATGATTTTGTAAATTAATTCTCGCAATAGTTCTCCTTGTTCCATGTTCACACTATTAACTCCCTTTGATTTCAAATCAGCATCTCTCAATAAATTTATAATTGAGATAAGTTTTTCAGTAGAAAAATTTTTCGCCGCTTTCTCATAGTCACCAACAAAAAAAGGATTCACCTTTAGCGCCTTTGCAACTGAATCTTTTGATTTATCTGCTAAGGAATGATATAAAAGTAATTTGGAAAAATAAGAATAAAGGTTCGCCATCGAAACTGGAAAAGGATTGCTTTTAGGATTAGCCATAAAATAATTTACAATACGTGTAGCCTTTAAAACATTCTTTTGGCCCATTGCATCTTGTAATTCAAAAATATTAAAATCTTTACTAATACCAATATTGCTTTCGATGTGATGAGTGTCAATTGTTTCACCTTTTTTAATGTTGATGAGTAATTTTTCACATTCATTCGCAACTCTTGAAAGATCATTACCTAACGAGTCCGCCATTAAATTAGCAGCCTTCGGTTGAATTTTATATCCTAATGTATTAAGATGCTTTTCTATCCATTCATGAACCTTATTGTCATAAATTTTCTTTGATTCATAAACGACTCCGTTTTTTTCAATCGCTTTGTATAACTTGGTTCGCTTGTCTAATGATTTGTATTTATAACAAAACACTAATAAAGTTGATGGTACAGGATTTAAAATATATGCCGATAGAGGATCTTTATCATCATCAGAAGTTTTTGTGCCTAAACCAGGTTTTATTTCTTGAGCTTCTTTTACAATTACTACCTGATAATTCGACATCATCGGATATCGCTTTGCAGTGCTAATTAAACTTAGCATCTCACAATCCCTTCCGTAAATTACTGTCTGGTTAAACTCTTTTTCCATGTCGCCTAAAACACTATTTTCAATTCTGTCGCATAATTGATCAATGTAATAGGCTTCCTCTCCATTTAATAGGTAAACAGGATAATATATTTTGTTGTGTAAATCCCTTAACAACTCGTCATAACTCTTTGCTGCCATAATTTTTAATTACAGAATTATAAATCTGAATTAGATTTTTTATTTTTTTAAAAGAGCAAATGTTTAACAGTTAATCCATTATTTTTTAATTCATTCAAGGCTGAAATGCCAATCTTTAAATGCTCGTCAACAAAATGCTGTGTAACTTTTGTGTCACTATGTGCTGTTTTAATTCCTTCTGGTACCATCGGTTGATCAGAGACTAGTAATAATGCTCCAGTTGGTATTTTATTAGCAAATCCTGTTACAAAAATTGTTGCAGTTTCCATATCGATACCCATACAACGAGTCGATTCAAGATACTTTTTAAATTCAGTATCATGTTCCCATACTCTTCGGTTTGTTGTGTATACAGTCCCTGTCCAATAATCTTTGTTGAAGTTCCGAATGGTAGTTGATACAGCTTTTTGCAAACTAAAGGCCGGTAACGCAGGAACCTCAGGAGGAAAATAATCATTTGAAGTTCCTTCACCTCGTATTGCCGCAATTGGAAGTATCAAATCTCCTAGTTTATTTTTTTTCTTTAACCCGCCACATTTCCCTAAAAATAAACATGCTTTAGGAGTTATCGCACTCAACAAGTCCATAATTGTAGCAGCATTAGCACTACCCATTCCAAAATTAATAATCGACATACCATTTGCGGTTGCACAAGGCATTGGTTTATTAATATCTACAATTTTAACTTTATTCCATTTGGCAAAAAGATTTACATAATGTTGAAAGTTTGTTAATAAGATATAGTCTCCAAAGTTCTCTAGCTTCTCACCAGTATACCGTGGTAGCCAATTCTCAACAATTTCTTTTTTGTTTTTCATAGAATTTGATTTGTTTTAATCTGGAATTACTTAATATTCTCTTTTTATTAACTGTTATATTTGCACTTAGTTATGGATAACAGCCTTCAATTGTTAAATCTTCCTGAATTTGCTTTCTCTGTTCGAGAACAAGGGCAAAGTAAGCAAATATTCGATAGTATTCGAAAGAGATTTGTAACACTTACCCCAGAAGAATGGGTGAGGCAACATTTTATGCGGTTTATGGTCGAATTCCGAAATTATCCCGCCTCTCTAATAGCTATTGAAAGATCTGTAAAAGTAAATAATCTATCTCAGCGAGCCGATATTGTAGTGTATAATAAGGAAGGAAAACCTTGGCTACTTGTGGAATGCAAAGCCGCTACTGTAAAAATAAGTCATGATACTTTTCTCCAAGCTGCAAGATATAATATGACTTTAAAAGTGCCTTATTTCGCACTAACAAATGGTCTTGAACATTATTGCCTGTATTTCAATGGGAAAGAGTTTGAATTTCTAGATAATTTGCCTGATTTTAATACTTAATTTTAAGAAAAGCAATTACAAAGTGTTTATCGTGATTTTACTCCAAAGCCAATTCTATATCAATATTTAAAATGGAACTCATTTATCTCTTTGTAGGTTTGTTTTTAGGTGCAACTATTGCTTGGATAGTAGCAAAATCTAAATTCGTAAAAAGTGATGCAATAGATGCTTTGACTTTTCAAGAATTAGATAAGCAAAAAGCAATTTTAGAACAACAATTAATCGACTCTAAACAAATTGCAAATCGTTCAGAACAAGAATTAGTTCAAATTCGCGAAAAAGTAAATGTTCTTTCATCAGAAAAAGCTACGATTTTTTCTGATCACAAAAGTTTGCAAGAACGGATGAGTGAACATAAAACCGAACTTGAATCTTTGCAGCAGCAAATGAAAGAACAATTTCAAAATATTGCTGCTGATATAGTTTTTAAAAATTCTCAAAGAATTCAAGAGGAACATAAGGATAAGTTAAATGATATTTTAACTCCTTTACGCGATAAAATTGAGAAGTTTGAGACTCAAGTAAAGCAAACCCATGAGGAACGAATTCGTGAGCATCAATCATTAAAAGAACAATTATCACAGCTTCAAACTTTGAATAAATCAATAGGTGATGAAGCACGAAATCTTGTAACCGCCTTAAAAGGTCAAACAAAAACACAAGGTAATTGGGGTGAAATGATTTTAGAAAAAGTACTTGAAAGATCAGGGCTTGTAAAAGGTCGTGAATACCATGTTCAATCAAGTATGCAAAATGAAGAAGGACGTAGGCAGCAACCTGATGTAATTATAAATCTTCCAGAGAACAGAAATCTAGTTGTAGATTCAAAAGTTTCTTTAATCGCATATGAAAGATATTCAAGTGCTGAAGATCCATTGGTTCGTGAACAAGCTTTAAAAGAACATATAAATTCTATCAGGAAGCACATTAAAGATTTAAGTGGTAAAAGTTATCAAAATCTCTATGAAATAAATACACTCGATTTTGTTTTACTCTTTATTCCAATCGAACCAGCATTTGCATTGGCTATTGAACACGATCCAGAGATTTTTAATGAAGCCTTCGAACGTAATATTGTTATTGTAACAACATCTACATTATTAGCAACTCTTCGAACTATTGCATCTATCTGGCGACTTGAGTACCAAAATAAAAATTCGGTTGAGATTGCCCGTCAAGCTGGTGATTTATATGATAAATTTACAGGATTAGTCGAGGATCTAATCGGAGTAGGTACGAAGATCAATTCAGCAAAAGATGCTTACGAGTCATCAATGAATAAATTACATCAGGGAAGAGGAAATCTTATTTCTAGAGTAGAAAGTTTAAAAAAGCTAGGACTTAAAACATCAAAACAAATTAACCAAAAATTACTAGATCGTACTGACGACCTCGAAATCCCACAGGAAAATCAAGAAAATAGTATTTAGAAATAATTGGAATATTCAAATGCATTTAAAAATTATTTTTTCAAAAATCACTTCCGATTTAATTTTAAATTTTTTTTCATTAATACTTTTCTCTTTATTGTTTTCAGCATGTGGAAAAATTACGAAACTAAATAAAATTGATTTTTCAGATGAATACCTAAGCGATCTAGATAATTTCCAATCAGATTTTGCAATTTTTCATCTTGATTCATCAAAAAGTGAAGTCATAATTCATTTGCCAAATAATGCTGCACTTTTTATGAAAGACAGTAACCTTTATGTGGCACGCATTAAAATCGACTACGAGTTATTTGCAAATTATAATTCTAAAGCAATTGTTGATAGTGGAAACAAAGTAATCTTTAAATACTCTCTCAATACCAATGATGAAATTAATGATTCAATAATATTTCCAATTAATTTTGGAGAAAAATTGTATTTGCTTTTCACAATTCGCGATCTAAATCGAAACAAAACATTTGTTCGCACTTTAGAAATTAATAAATTAAATAGTTTTCAAAGACAAAATTATCTGCTACTTAATGAAAAGAAACAAATACAATTTAATAATTACATTTTAAATAATAATCATTTTAATATTTGGAGTGGAAAGGATTCTAATAGTTTTTATCATGTTCGATGCTATTTTAAAAAATATCCAATTGCCGTTATGCCATTCAAGCAAAATAATGTTCCAATATTTAGCTTTAAGCCAGATAGTATTTTCGATGTATTTAAAAGCGATGTTTCTAATTTAACACTTAATCGCTATGGTTTTTATCATTTCCAAACAGATACTTCTACAAAAGACGGATTTACAGTTTTTCAATACAATTCAGATTTTCCATTAATTACGAACCCAATCGAATTGATCGAACCAACACGATACCTAACTACAAATACTGAGTTTAATACACTTTTATCTTCTATCGATAAAAAAGAAGCTATTGATAAGTTTTGGATTAATATTGCTGGTAGTAAGGATATCGCCCGAGACTTAATTAAAAAGTATTATGGTCGGGTGCAAATGGCAAACATTAAATTTTCATCATATATGGAAGGATGGAAGACTGATCGTGGTTTGATCTATATTATCTTTGGGCCTCCTTCAACTGTCTATAAAGACGATGTGAATGAAAATTGGAATTATACAAATCAATTATATATCCCTAATCTTACCTTTGCATTCAAACGAATGGCGAACCCTTTTAGCGATAATGATTATAGTTTGATTCGTCAAGCTAATTTTGAATACCCATTTTACATGGCAGTAGATCAATGGCGACAAGGTAGAATAGCAAATGAAAAATGATGAGAAACCACGAACGACAAGAAAATGATTTGGAAGGCACAATGATTTATGGCACAAGAGCCGTAATTGAAGCTATTCGATCAGGAAAAGAAATTGAGAGATTATTTATTCAACAAGGTTTAAATAACCCCTTGTTACGCGAACTTCGTGATGAAATTAAAAGCGCAGGAATTTTGTTTCAGCAAGTTCCAATTGAAAAATTGAATCGATTATCACGAGGCAACCATCAGGGTGTAATTGGAATAATTTCTGAGATAAATTATTTTTCGATTGAACAATTGGTTCCACAGTTGTTCGAAAAGGGTGTTGTTCCATTGTTACTAATTTTAGATAGAATTACTGATACAAGAAATTTTGGTGCTATAGCAAGAACGGCTGAATGTTCAGGTGTAAATGGTATCATCATACCTTCAAGAGGAGGTGCTTTAATAAATAGTGACGCCATTAAAACTTCTGCAGGTGCATTACACCATTTGCCTGTTTGTCGTGAACATAATTTAAAAGATACAATTGAATTTTTAAAAAACTCAGGTATTAAAATTTATTCTTGTACTGAGAAAACTGATTCATATCTTTTTGATGTGGATTTCAAAACTCCTTTAGCAATCATAATGGGCTCAGAAGAAAATGGGGTATCACCCGAATATCTAAAACGTTCTGATGTTTTAATGAAAATTCCTATGCAAGGAAGTATTGAATCATATAATGTTTCAGTAGCTGCTGGTATGGTACTGTATGAAGTAATGAGACAAAGAAAATAATTTATAATGATCCAAAAAAAAATTGAAATAGAAGATAAAATTGCTGTATTAATTATTGTTATTGCTTCTTTTTTACGTTTTTTTAATTACAGTGATTGGTCTTTATCAAATGATGAGTTAAGTGCAATGGCACGTTTGCAATTCAGTTCTTTTAGCGAAATGATTGAAAAAGGAGTGCGAACAAATGATATGCATCCAATTGGTGTTCAATCTTTCCTATGGTTTTGGACTCACCTTACAGGAATTAGTGAAAAGGCATTCCGTTTGCCTTTCGTGCTTTTCGGAATTGGGTCTGTAATAGTGTTCTACAAAATTGCAAGTCAATGGTTTAATAAAACGGCAGCATTATTCTCTCTTTGCTTTTTTTCAATTTTGCAATTTCCAATTCTATATAGTCAATTAGCACGACCATATAGCCCAGGGCTCTTCTTTAGTTTGTTATTTGTACTAGCTTGGTCAAAAATAATAATTGAAAATAAATCAATTTCAATTATTGATAAATCTAAAATCAAGTGGTTTTCAATTTTTATTATATCAGGGATGTCATGTATGTATATTCATTATTTCAGTTTTTTATTTGCAGGAATTGTAGGTGTTGCTGGTTTTGCATTCATAAATAAAAAGGACATTAAATGGTATCTACTTGCGAGCGTTTTAATGTTTATATTTTATTTACCAAACTTGAATGTTTTTATTTATCAATTTAGTGTAGGAGGGTTGGGGGGAGATGGTGGTTGGTTAAGCGCCCCAAAGAAGACAGCATTGTTAGAATATTGCTTTTATGCTTTAAATGATAGTTATTTAGTTGTTGGTCTTTCCATACTTATTTTAATGGTAAGTGCAATTATTAATTGGAAAAAAATAAAATGGACAAAATTTCATACTTTGAGTTTGTTGTTCTTTTCTATTCCTGCATTGATAGCCTATTTTTATTCAATTTTAAATAACCCAGTTTTTCAATATTCAATATTACTTTTTAGCTTTCCATTTCTTCTATTACTTATAAGCTCATTTATACCATTCTCTGAAATGAACTTTAAAATGATTTTTCTTTTGGTTTTCACAGTAGGTATACTTTTGTATTCGACGGTAATAGAAAATAATTTTTATTCGAAACAAAATTTTGCAAATTTCAAAGGTGTCGCGAGTCGAACAATAGAGATCAATAATACATTTGGTTCTGAAAATATTTTAAACACAATGAATGTAATTAGTCCATTTTATATTGATTATTATTTAAACAAATCAAATGTAAATATTGATATGTACCGTTGTGAAGTGAATACTGATTTTAATACTTTGA
Organism: Bacteroidota bacterium; assembly: GCA_031423735.1. Taxonomy (GTDB): domain Bacteria; phylum Bacteroidota; class Bacteroidia; order AKYH767-A; family OLB10; genus JANXSD01. The sequence goes on from JANPGA010000380.1 coordinate 14,295, forward strand.
ATAGAATATTAAGTAATTCTAATAAAAACTATTTTTTGTTCGGATGGGCGAATACCTTTCACGCCCCAGAAATTGATTTTATCGTTAGGAAATATTATCCATATTTAGTAGAAGTGGATTCTTTCTTTAATTCAGGATTGACTTTATATTCGAAAATAAATAATAAAGAGAGAAGTTTTAAAAGTACATTATTGTTTTCTGAAAAAAATTCATTTGAAATACCAAAATGGAATAATGATAGTATTTTAAGAAATGGAGAGGTTGCACATGATGGATTATATTCATCACGATTTAACGAAAACTTTGAGTACGGTTCAACTTTTTCAAAAAAAATAAGCGACATCCACTTTCAAAAAAATACCACATTACAAATTTCTTGTTTTGTAAAAGGAAATGTTGCTAATGCATCAATTGTGTTTTCTGTTGATAGAGAAGGCAGTTCTTATATTTGGCGTTCAGTTGAAATACAGCCTTATATAAATGATGTTGATTCGTGGAATGAAGCATTTATGGCCTATACTCTTTCAGAAGAGTTGCTTCCAAATGATGAATTAAAAGTTTACGTTTGGAACCCCTCTAAAAAATCATTTTGGATCGACGATATTAATATCCAAGTTATAAAATAATTAAAAAAAATTATTTTATACTTTACAAGTGTGAAAATAAAAATTAAAAACGATAACCAACGGTAATCAAAACTCTATTGTCGAATTTTTTAGTTGTGATTTCTGGTACATCTTGGTATGATAAATTATAAGGTTGATAGTAAGAGCCACTTACTGAATATGCATAAGCAATATCCATAAATACTTGATCGCTCTTAATTCCAAATCCTAAACTTAAACCATAAGTAGATAGGTCACTCTGCTTATCATTTCGAATAGATTTTTTGAATGGTGAAGTATTGTAATTAGCGCCAATTCGAAATCTCAAATTGTCGTATCTATATTCACTTCCAAATCTTAAATTGTGAGAGGTAGTATATTTCGTTTGAATCCCTTTGTTAATTGAATTGAAACTTGCATCAATATCTTTATCACTAGCATTTAATCGTCCTTGGTTATAGTCTAAAAATTCATAATCAAAATTTAGTGCAATATTTCTTGCAATAATAAAAGCAACACTTCCAATTGTTCGAAATGGAGTGGTTATGTTATAGTCAAAAGGAATAAAAACAGGCGAGTTTGCCGAATAGGTAATTCCATTTTCTAAATCAGAATTAATTGTTGAGCTATATTCATCTGACAGCGTAAAATAAGTTGGAGTATGAACAGCCAATCCAAATCTTACAATATCATTTGGTTTATAAATCGCTCCAATTTTTAAATTAATTCCAGATCCTGATGTTTTTAATCTTGTTATTATATTGAATGATTTAAAATAAGGTATTGTATCTGCTATATCCTTTTCTTGCCACGTTATTGTTTCTTCGTATCGTAGAGTATTGAGTCCAAATGTAGCACCTAAAAATAATTTATCATCATAGTTGGTTCCAAATGAAAAATCCCATTCTCCTTGTCCTCCTCTTGTTTTAACTATCCTACTTTGTTGTGCCCCGCCAAAAGGAACTACATTGTTAAAGTAATATAATTGATTGTTTTGTGTAATTGTATCAAACAAATAGGTTTGCCATGCTAAATCAATATCGAACGCGTAAGCATTAGTATTTGGGATGTCTTGTGGCATCACTCCATCATATCCAACTTGCTCGATATAGCTATCAACCAACGAACTTTTCGAGTTCTCTAAAACCGAAGAACTACGACTATTAAAATCATTTAGTTTATTATATCCGATTCCAAAAGCCCAAGATTTAAATCGACCTCTGTTTTGGTTTTCTCCAAATAAAACAACGCCAAGATTCCCAAAAGCAAACTTGAAATTATTGTAACTCTCAGTTGAATTGTCTATTTTGCTATTTATCGTTCTATTGAAAAATAACGGACTAATAGTAAATTCAGAATGTCGATATAGTCCTATTCCACCAGGATTAACACCTAAAGCACTAAAGTCAGCTCCTAATGCTCCAAATGAATTTCCCATTGCAAGTGAACGAGCTGTACTCCCATAATTTAACATTCCGTATCTTAATACATCAGCGTCGTTTTGAGCTTCTGCTGATTTAATAGTTGCTCCTAAAACTGTAAAGACTAAAATTATTTTCCAATTCATAAATTGAGAAGTTTTAAAAGTTGAAAAAGGCCTACAACTATAATAATTTGTTGTAGGCCTCCTATTATTTTGATAAATTATCGATTGCGTTTACGACCATCTGTTGATGAGTTTGATGGACGTTGCCCCCCAGAATTTGAAGGCCTAGTTGGACTTTCATAATTCCTTTGCTGGTTATTGTTCTGTGGTGTTTGATTTTGATGCTGATAGTTTTCACTCCTATTCGGTCGTCCATTCTCCTTCTGAATGTTCTCTTTTTGTGGTTGATTATAATTTTTAGGACGACTACTATTATCTGGCTTGTTTTCTTGAGGTTTCGAATTATCTAAATTCGGATTTTGATTTCCTCGCGGATTATAATTGTTGTTTCGAGGATTTGTTTCAACCGGATTTGTTTTTGGATTAGAATATTGCTCTTTAGGTGTATTTGCAGGAGCCACATTTTCATTAGGATTAACGGTTTTCGGATTTATATTGGAGTTATTGTTTTGTTGATTAACTTTTGGATCACTTTCGTTTGAATTATGATTTGGTCGTCCAGTATAATCTTTTGGATTTATTGATTGATGATTTTTAGGATTTTTTATGCCTTCATTTTCATCCGAAGAATTAATTGGAATTACACCTTTATCTTTCGGATTTTTAACTCCACCATTAATTTCTTCATTTGATTTTACGGTGCCATTTATTGCATTCTTATTTGGACGACCGGTATTTTCTTTTACATTATCATTGGAAATGCTTTTAGGATTAATACCTTGATCTCTTACTGCACCTGCAGTACCCTTAATTGGAGTTAAGCTATTTTCATTTTCTGCTTTTACATTTCCAATTTCACGCTTAGGTCTTCCTATCGCATTAGCACCATCTGAAATAGCAGTTAATTTAGGGTTTCTTGGATTCTCCGCCATTTCTTGACGACCATATAGTTCACTTAAATTATGTCCCCCTTGAGGAGCATTATTAGCTAGCGAACCTCTTCCTCCACGTGGGCCATAATAATAACTATAAGAATCATTGCTATTAAAATAATATGGATTAAAAGTGCCATTATATAAACCGGCATAGTATCCATTTACATATCCTTGGTTATATCCATTCCAATAGTTATTTCCTCCCCAACCGTAATTATAAGGTGAATAACAATTTCCATAATAAGGATTACCACAATTCATTGAAATGCCCCAACCAGGTGTCCAAACATTTTGAGGTCTCCACCAATTATAAGTTAAATATACACTAACACCGTATGAAAAGGGATCATAATCATACCAATACATGTTAGTATAATAGGAGTCATAATAATTCCATCCATAAGGATGATAAAAGCGTCTTAAACGTGATGAATATGCAAAATCATAATAATCATCATTGTTATAATAATTATTAGTTACATACGTATTTCCGTCTTGATCCTTAGTGGTTTGAGTATTAGAATTAAAATTGGAATTTTCAGGATCCTGAAAGCGTTCTGTCGGATTGTCTGAACTGTTTTCTATTTGATTCGTCGTATTTCGAGAATCTGTTCGCTGTTTGGAAGAATACTCATGTGCTGATGCAGATTCTTTCGGCGAATTATCTTCTGAATTGATTTTGTCGGATCCTGCATCTCGGTCAGAATAGTAAACATCATCGTAATCTTTTGCTGCTATTCTTCCTGATGAATTACAGGAACTTAGGTAAATGGTTGAGGCGAGCAGCGCCATTGTGATTTTTTTCATGATATTTTCTTGTTGCATGTTTGACTTACCGTTCTTTGCTAAAGTTTAATCCCGAGTTTGCAATTTGGAGCAAGTTTTACAAATTTGTAGATTATTAATAAAACAAACACAATGCCAAATTTGTGTAAAGGTAGAAAGGTATGAGCGATCAATTAACATCTAGGAGTGAAAATTATTCTCAATGGTATCAAGACCTTGTAATAAAGGCTGATCTAGCTGAAAACTCAGCCGTAAGAGGATGCATGGTAATAAAGCCGAATGGTTATGCTATTTGGGAAAAGATGCAACAACATCTTGATAAATTGTTTAAGGACACAGGGCACGTTAATGCTTATTTCCCTCTATTTATACCCAAATCTTTTTTCAGTAAAGAAGCAAGTCACGTAGAAGGGTTCGCAAAAGAGTGTGCAGTTGTTACTCATTACCGTCTTAAAAATGATCCAAATGGCAAAGGCGTTATTGTAGATGAAGATGCAAAACTTGAGGAGGAGTTAATTGTCCGACCAACCTCTGAAACAATCATCTGGCATACTTACAGAGGTTGGATTCAATCTTATCGCGATTTGCCAATTTTAGTAAACCAATGGGCAAATGTTGTTAGATGGGAAATGAGAACTCGGCTATTCTTACGAACAGCTGAATTTTTATGGCAAGAAGGCCATACAGCTCATTCAACAGCTCAAGAGGCAATTGAAGAAACGCAAAGAATGTTAGAAATTTATGCTACGTTCTCAGAAGAAATACTTGCAATTCCAGTAATAAAGGGTGTAAAAACAGTAAATGAACGATTTGCAGGTGCACTAGAAACCTATTGTATTGAAGCGCTTATGCAAGATGGAAAAGCTTTGCAAGCAGGTACATCTCATTTTCTAGGCCAAAATTTTGCAAAAGCATTTGATGTGAAATTTACAAGTAAAGAAGGAAAGCAGGAGTTTGTTTGGGCAACTTCATGGGGTGTAAGTACAAGGTTGATGGGGGCACTAATAATGTCTCATTCTGACGATGATGGATTGGTTTTACCTCCTCGTTTAGCTCCAATTCAAGTTGTAATTATTCCAATCTATAAAAATGATGAGCAATTAGCACTAATTACCGAACACGCTCTAAAAATAAAGAAGTCTTTAGAAGCAAAGGGAATGTCGGTTAAATTCGATACTCGTGATACTCATAAACCAGGATGGAAATTTGCCGAATATGAATTAAAAGGAGTTCCTGTTAGGATTGCAATTGGTCCGAGAGATATTGAAAACGGAACTGTTGAAGTTGCGCGAAGAGACACAAAGGAGAAAAATGTTTATCAAATTATAGATCTTGATATTAAAATCGAACATATATTAAATCAAATTCAGGATAATATTTTCAAGAAGGCACAAGCACGTTTAGAGGCATCAACACATCATGCCGACTCTTGGGATGAATTCGTTGATATACTTGATAATAAAGGCGGATTTATTTATGCACATTGGGATGGTACAGTTGAAACTGAACTTAAAATTAAAGAGGAAACAAAAGCTACAATTCGATGCATACCTTTGGATAATAAACTGGAAAATGGCACTTGTATTTTAACTGGTAAACCTTCAATACAAAGAGTAGTATTTGCAAGGGCATATTAAAATTTTAAAGCAGATAAAACAATTAATGTTTAACTAATATGGTAAACGAAAAGATGGTGCAACTTTTAAGTACTAAAGGAGTATTGAACATTGAAACCATCGATTCAACTTTTGCTGTATTCACTTCAATAAAAAAACTATTAAAACAGTTCGAATCAAAAATTAAATCGGAAGCAAACATTGATGCAAGGATAAAAATACTATATACTGATAGAGGTACTTTTGAAGCGGAATTTAAAATATCAGATGAGGTTATAATTTTTATTATGCATACAAATGCATTCGTTATTGATTCATCACATCCAGCCATGAAAAGTGGTTATGTCGGGATTAACCCTGCAAATGCTACTTGTGGAATGATTTCAATTTATAATTTTCAAGCTGATTCATTTAAGTACGATCGTAAAAACGACATAGGAATATTAATTGCTAGAATGTTTATCAATAAAGAGTCTCATTTTTTTATTGAAGGAAAAAAACAACTGGGGGTGCTCTACAATGACTTTGGTGCAATGATTTCTTCTGCTGAAAATTTATTATCGGTAATAGAATCTTGTATTGTCTATTGTCTTGAAGTTGATGTTGCCGTGCCTCCTATTGAAGCGATGAAACAAATTTCAGTGTTCGAAGCTGTTGCATATAATTTGCAATCTACATTAACTGCAAATACTCGCCTTGGATTTAAATTTCAAAATGAAGCAAAGGATTCTACTGAGTAATATTAGAAATTGTTTTTTGTGTCAAAATAAAATAGGCTAATCCCATGCTACTTTAGGATCAGCCTATTTTATTTTTAATTAAAATTATTTACAATCTTTTGAATTTTTAATACTTTCAATTGATTCTTTAGCTTGTTTATTTGTAGGATCTAAGACGAGAACTTTATTCCAAAATGAAATTGATAATTTACAATCTTTTTTTACATATGCTGCAAATGCCAAATAGCTATTTGCTTCAATTAAGTTGTTTTTATATTTTGGAGCATTAATAGTGTCAGCTTCTGCAAGTTCAACATATTTTTGATAGTGTTGAGTTGCTAATCCGTTTTTTGCCTCTAAATCTAATTGCCCATTTGATCTGCCTCTCCAGAAATATCCGTTAGGCCATGAAGGATTTAATTCATTCACTTTTATAAAAGCCGAGTCTGCTTTCTGATATTCTTTGGCTGAATACCAAGCTCTACCTAAATTAAAGTAATCTGTAATTGATGCCTTTGTCGAATTTGTAATTTTATCATTGTATGCTTGAGCAGCTAGATCAAACTTTTTTGATTTATTGAAAAGGTCAGCTAAATCATCATAGAGTTCTGTTTTACTTGGATCAACAACAAGAGCCATACGCATATATTGAATACCAAGTGAATCGTTGCCTGATTTCGTTAAGATTTTACCATAATAAGTATAGTCTCTTGCAAATCTTCTTAAGGTATCTTTATTTGTAATTTCAAAAACTTTAGAGATCGTACGTAATGCAGAATCATTTTTCCCAGCTTCAAAATTAATGTACGACATTATACGCATCATCGCAAGATTGGATGAATCAACCTTGTTTATTAAATTTAGTTCATCCGAAGCTTCTTTAAAGTTGTTGCTTTCAAATAAGAAATACGAATAACGCAATCTTGCGTTGGTGTTGTTTTTAGAAAGGGCTAGATACTTTTTATAGTTTTCTTTAGCAAGATCAAGTTTTTTTTGCTTGAAATTAATTTCACCCATTTCTCTATAGGCCGGAGCAAAGTTGGGGTCAATTTTTATGGCATTTTGGAATTCTTCCATAGCTCCATCATAATTTGTAGCTCTTTTATATAATTGTCCTTTATGTAATAAAGCTTTAACTTGATTTTTATCTAATTCTAATGATTTATTATAATTAATAGCAGCTAATGATCCGTTATTTTGTTCTGAATAAACATCTCCAATTAAATTATAAACTTCCGGATTTTTTGGTTCTAATTTTACTGCTTGATCTAATAATACTTGTGCAGTAATTAGATCTTTAGTTTTATATCTTATGTAAGCTTCTGCAGCTTCCATAAGTACATCAGCTCTTTTATTATTAGCTAATTGTAGGGCATTATCTATTAAAGTTTTTGCACCCACTAAATCATTTTGAATTAGTTTTAATTCACCAAGTCCAATAATATTTAAAGAATTCGTAGGGTCAATTAATTTACCTTTTTCAAAAATTATTTTTGCAGAGTCAGTTTTTTCTGCATCTATTAAATTCTCACCATAGTAATAATAATTGGTGCCATTTGTTGGTTCTTTCATCATCAACTCCTGATAAATTGCTGATGCTGCTTCTTGCTGTTCATTATCGTTTAATCGAATTGCTTCTTTTAAACTTTGACTTTTTGAAACGATTGAAACACCAAGTAATACGGTTAATGCAAAATACTTATTCATGATTTTTATATTGTTAATGTAGAGATGTTTAATTGTGTTTGTTATTTTAATTTTAGTGTTAGTTTAATTTTATAATCCTTATTGGCATAGTTGCAGGTAGTAAACCAGAGAGTCTAACTATACGTTGTCCTTGATCTCCTGCGACAAAAGAAACAAAGCCTGTGCCAAGACCAGTTCTTCCCTCTCTATTTATCATATAAACTTCTCTTATTAGTGGATATTGCTTTAAAGATATATATGCTTGAAATGGTTTATAATAGTCATCTGGGAATACAGCGTTATCTTTAGAAGCAACTTCCATCACTTTAATTCGAGCTAGAAACTGTTTTACAGCTGGATCATCGCCATCGCTTAACCAAGAAACGCCAATCACTCCAATTGCATTTTTATGATGTTCAACATAATCTATAACTTCAGAATTTGATTTTGCAGCAAAACAATTTGAGGAGAATTCTTTTCCATTTAAAATGCTGTCTTTAAGAAAACGAACCGTTGAAGAGCCATTTTTGTCGAATACTAAAGAAATGTCTCCCAAATTTGATTCTATATTTAAAGCTTTCCAATTAGTCAATTCGCCACTTAAAATTGACTTTAGTTGTGATACTTTTATTAAGGAATCTGGATTTTCGTTGTTAATGATTAGCGCAATAGCATCATAAGCTACTTTTGTGGTTATTGGTATTAATTTTTTTGCTTTAAAATATGATTCTTCTCTATCATTTAATTTTCTTGATGTGAAAATTACTTTTGCTGAATCTTGCAATAATGCATTAAAGCAATCATTTTCTGAGGAGTACTTTACATTTAATGTTGAATATCTATACAGTCCCATAAAAGTATCTTTCTCAGCATCTGCAATAGGTTTTAATGTTTCATCAGCATAGATATTTACTTTGCCAGAGGTAGTGGTATCGCTGTAAGGTTTATTGTAATCAGTCGTACAGGATGCAAATAGAAATAAAAACAGAATAATATAAAGATTTATTATTTTCATTATTAAAGTAAGTCGTTATTGAAACGTTTAACAAATAACTAATTAATTATTTGAATTAAAAATGATATTAAACAGGATTTAATTGGAAGATTGTTCTTTTTCCATTTGTTGCTGTATTTGTTTCAATCTATATACACGATAGCCAGCATATATAAACATTATGATTCCTAACACGTAATGTTTCCATCCAGGAAGAAATTCATCTGCACGTTCCCAAAAAATAAGAACTAGGCCGAATACCACATAAATAATTGTCATCCCCATTGTAAATAGGTATAGAGCACTTGGTTTTTTTGTCATTTTATTTTAACTTGTACAAATGTAATAAGCAAATCTCTTTTCAAGATTAAAAAACAGAAATCCTTAGTTAAATAAAATAAAAAAGCCCTGAAGTAGAGTGCAAATGCACACACTTCAGGGCTTTTGTTTGAGTATTACTTATTTTAATGAGAAATTTATTGGCATGCTATAAGAAACAGCTACCGTTCTTCCGTTTTGTTTTCCAGGTTTCCAGCCTGGCATTGACTTTATTACTCTTAATGCTTCTTCATCACAACCAGCACCTAGTGAGCGAAGTATTTTGATATCTGTTATTTTACCTTCTTTATCTACAACAAAACCAATAAATACTTTTCCTGTAATCCCATTTTCGCGGGCGATAGGTGGGTATTTAATATTTCTTTGTAAATATTCATAAAGTGCAGCATCACCACCTGGGAAAGTTGGCATTTCTTCAACGTAACTATAAACTTTTCCTTCATCAGGATCAGCAACAACCTCTGGTGGAGGTTCAACCGCATTTTCATCGCCAGCTTGGGTAACAACACCAACATTTGTCTCACTTAATTTTTCTTGTGGAGGTGGTTGTTCTTCCTCAACTTCCTTATCAACAACTACTGGAGGGGTGAATTTAACAGTTTCAATTGTTGGAGGAGGTGGAGGAGGTGGTGGTGGCGGCGGCTCGTTTTTATCAAGTGGTGGTGGCTCTTTTAATTCAACTGTAACCTCAACATCTCTATTGATTTTATCAGTGCCTGATTCATTAATCAGTCTCATAATAAAAGGCGTAGCTACACCAACTATAAATATACCAATTGAAATTAGAAGTGCTCTTGAAGCTGTTCGCTCATAGCTTTTTCTGATTGGATAAGCACCATATGCTTTATTCCTGTTTTCAAATACAATTTCCGTCCTATCGGAGTTGGTTGCATTTTCCCAGGAGGGAGTGAACAGATCTGCCATTTTACTTCGACGGTTGTAATTTATTAATCAAATCAAATTCCTGTTGTCCAATGTCAACAAGGGCATATTTACCTACCATGGTAATATTCAATTCATCAATGGCATCAATTACATTTTTGTATTTTGCCTTATCATCGGTTTTAATAAGTACCATTAAAGACGCTTTTTCACCTTTAATATCAACTACCATTCTCTTTAATGTAGAATCGGGCATGTTAATTTTATCTGCTTGAGCTTGTAAATCTTTGATTTTGCTAACAGCGCTTTTATTATAATCAAGTAACAATGCTCTAATTCCACTAGCAGAGAAATCAGTTGGAGTAAGTGAAGTTGTTGGTTTTAATTCACCATAATACCAGTAAACTTTATTTTCACCACTTAATAAAAATGTTAATGCGTTATTTACTTCGTTAGGTTTATCTACAGGATCCTTAACAGGCATATTAATCTCCATTGTTTTTGGTTTTCCAAAAGTGGTAGTTAACATGAAGAAGGTTAGCAATAGAAAAGCCAAATCAACCATCGGAGTCATATCGATATGAGTCGATTGCTTTTTGGCTCTAACTTTCGAATGTTTTCCTTTTTTACCGGAATCTTGATCGTGACTTTGTACCTCTGACATATTTTTCTTGAGGGCTAATTATTTGGGACTTTGCTCCAATGTGGTTACTAAATTGAAGCGATTTACTTTCATATCTTGGAATACTTCAATTACACGCTTTATAGCAGTATAATTTGCATTTGCATCACCTTTAATTGCGAATCGCAATAATTTATCTTTAGGAACATTTGGACCTTTTAATTCGGCATCGGCCAAACGACCATAACGAATCCAATCCCCTAACTGATTATTTAAAGAATCATATGGAACTCCTTTACTCTTTTTCATAAACTCCTTTTTACCCATTTCATCAAGAGGAAGAAAGGTTTTTAATTCTTTTACAGTCATTCCAAAAGTTGCAAGTAATGCAAAACTATTTATTGATTTCTCGTCAAATGTTTCATGATATTTTTCTGCCATTTGAGTCAACATT
>JANPGA010000381.1:0-2013 GCA_031423735.1 Bacteroidota bacterium
TAGTAATGTGCGATTATAGGCCTACCGGTACGCAAAATATCAAAATTGTATTGGAGACCAGGCAAGAGTAACAGACTGGGTAAGAGTAACACCCCCATGATGGGCCCCATCTACAATTCTCTACAGTACATAAAAAGAAGAAGTGAGATAGCAAATTGTTCTTGTTCAGTTATTTGTTGTTTGTAAACTCTTTGAGAACAAATTAATGCCGCACGCGACGAGCTAGATAAGGTTCTCTGTTTTCGTTACACATTACTTCTGACAAGACTTCGTAAGGAATCTTGTGCAAAAAGTCACATTGCATGCAATCGTAGTAGAGGCTGTTTTAGTACAAGTTGGGCTTCAAAATGATCTCAAAATCGACTTAGACATGACCGTGAGCGATAATATGGCTTCGTGATGCAGTCATGAACGACACCACCTTATACGGGGCAAGATTGACATGGTGATGACACTCTTGCCCCGCTTGTCGGAGCAAGAGTGTCATAGCGCTGTCACTCTTGCCCCTCTTGGCGCGGTAAGAGTGACAGATCTATATGTTCATCTTGCGCCACTTGAGGCAGCCAGAGGGCTTGTGACTTCCCAAAGCTTCAAAAAGTGCCTTAAAGTTCCCTTTACCGAACGACTTTGCTCCTTTTCGTTGAATGATTTCATAAAAAACCGTTGGGCGGTCCTCCACTGGTTTTGTAAAAATTTGAAGTAGATAGCCTTCGTCATCACGATCAACCAAAATCCCTAAATTTCTTAGGTCATTCATATTTTCATCAATTTTCCCAACTCTCGTTTGAAGTTCATCATAATATGATGCTGGAACAGTAAGGAAATCAACACCTCGAGACTTCAATTCCGTTACAGTTTTTACTACATCTTCAGTTGCAATTGCGATATGCTGAACACCTGGGCTGTGATAGAATTCGAGATATTCATCAATTTGAGATTTCTTTTTACCTGCTGCAGGTTCATTAATTGGAAATTTCACATATCCATTTCCATTAGAAACCACTTTACTCATTAAAGCTGAATACTCAGTACTAATATCATTATCATCGAAAGTCAGGATCATTTTGAATCCCATTACGTCTTCATAAAATTTAACCCATTCATTCATTTTTCCTAACTCTACATTTCCTACACAATGATCAATATGTAAAAGGCCTAATGATTCAACCTTTAAATTTGATTTTGCGGCCTTATATCCAGGTAAAAATGGTCCCGTATAGTTTTTACGTTCAACGAATTTATGTAGCGTTTCGCCATAGGTATGGATTACAGAAGTTTTAACTTCTCCAAACTCATCACTTATAATTTGAGGTGTGGTATGAGCAAGTGCACCTCTAGAAATAGTTTCATAAAAAGATTTTTCGGCATCATCCACCCAAAGTGCTAATACTTTTACACCATCACCATGCTTTGCTACATGTTGAGTTATTTCGTGTTCTGGATGCATTGCAGTTGTAAATACAAAACGAACCTTTCCTTGCTGTAATACATAGGATGCTCGATCTCGCACACCTGTTTCAGGACCTGCATACGCAACTAACGAAAAACCGAATGCCATTTGATAATAATATGCTGCTTGTTTAGCATTACCGACATAAAATTCAATATGATCGGTGCCATTTAAAGGTAGGAAATCTTCTGCCATTTTATATGTTTTTTACTCTTATTTACACGAATACAAGTTTTGCAAATTTACTGAATCATTTTATCAAAATAGAATCAAATAAACCAACAGTGCTAAATTTAAATGTTCTTTTTCTATATAAATTACAATTTAAAAGATAATTATTCATCTTTTGTAGTTGCATTTTAAACCAACAAAAACTATTGTAATTTCGCATGAAGCTCCTCCGGCAGAGATTACTGAATTTGGAAAAGGACTAGATCAAGCGCTGAATTCAATAAAGTGGGTTAAAAATGCAACTACAAAAGATGAATAATTATCTTTTAAATTGTAATTTATATAGAAAAAGAACATTTAAATTTAGCACTGTTGGTTTATTTGATTCTATT
>JANPGA010000382.1:0-1769 GCA_031423735.1 Bacteroidota bacterium
ACTTCCATCAACTACTTGTGGTTGAACAATTGCTTGAGTAGGACAAGCATCCATACATCGAGTGCATGTTCCACAATAATCTTTCATTGGCCCATCTGGAATCAATTCTAAATCTATAATTAATTCAGCGATAAAAAAGAATGAACCAACTTTTGGATGAATGAGATTACTACTTTTTCCAATCCAACCTAAACCACTTTTTTTTGCCCATGCACGATCCATCACTGGAGCTGAATCAACGAATGCTCTTCCATTTACATCACCAATAGTTGTTCGAATAAATTCACTTAATTCTTTTAGCTTTTCTTTAATCACAAAATGATAATCACGACCATATGCATACTTAGAAATTTTGGGCGCTTCAGTATTTTGATGTTCTGATGGAAAATAATTTAGCAATAAAGAAACTACTGTTTTTGCACCATCAACAAGTAATCGAGGATCCAAGCGCTTATCATGCCAACGCTCCATGTAATCCATTTTGCCATGCATATTTTGTGCAAGCCACTTATCTAATCGCGGTGCTTCCTCCTCTAAAAAGTCAGCTTTAGAAATGCCCACATGACTAAACCCCAATCGTAGGGCTTCGTCTTTGATTAGTTGAGTGTTTCGTTCGCGAGTCAAGATTATAATTTGAAAATTTGAAGATGTGCTGATTTGAAAATGAAATGATTTGAATCCCTATAGAAAACGTGGATTGATTATCCTTTAGCTGAAGCTTTTCATTTCATGGGCTCTAATTTGAGAATTATATTATTAGTCTGAAAATTATTTCGATTCTGAAAACTTTTTTTATTTTTTTATCTTCAAATCGACTCATTTTCAAATTTTCAAATCGAATTCTATTCTTCGAAAAGTGTTCCACTGTTTCCGAGATATTTTTTTCCTAGATGACGATATGCTTTTTCGGTGACTTCTCGTCCGCGTGGTGTGCGCATTAGGAATCCTTCCATAATTAAAAATGGTTCGTAAACTTCTTCTATTGTTCCACCTTCTTCTCCAACTGCTGTTGCAATGGTAGTTAAGCCAACAGGTCCACCTTTAAATTTATCAATCATGGTTGTTAGAATTCTGTTATCCATTTCATCTAAGCCATAACCATCTACATTCAATGCTTCCAATGCATATTTTGCAATTGCCATATCAATTTTTCCATCGCCTTTTATTTGAGCAAAATCTCGAACACGACGTAATAATGCATTCGCGATACGAGGTGTGCCTCTACTTCTACGAGCGATTTCATAAGCAGCTTCTTCTTGTATTTCCATCTTTAAAATATCAGAAGCACGTAAAACAATTAATGTTAATCGCTTTGCATCATAATATTCTAGTCGTGCAGTTATTCCAAACCTTGCACGCAGTGGCGAAGTAAGTAATCCTGATCGTGTGGTTGCACCTACAAGCGTAAAAGGATTTAATTTTATTTGTACTGATCTTGCATTAGGACCACTTTCGATCATAATATCAATACGGTAATCTTCCATTGCTGAATAAAGATATTCTTCAACAATAGGACTTAGACGATGAATCTCATCAATAAACAAAACATCATTTGGTTCAAGATTAGTAAGTAATCCTGCTAAGTCGCCGGGTTTATCGAGCACTGGTCCAGAAGTAGTTTTGATATTACTTCCTAACTCATTGGTGATGATATGTGCTAAAGTTGTTTTACCTAATCCGGGAGGACCATGCAACAAAACATGATCGAGAGCTTCTCCACGTTGAGCAGCAGCTTTCACAAATATTTTAAGATTCTCAACTACTTTTTC
>JANPGA010000383.1:0-3831 GCA_031423735.1 Bacteroidota bacterium
TCCTCCAATATTTCCTCCTAAGTGATCACAATTTGTTACCCAGTTGAAATTAACTCCACCAGCAACACCAATATTGTTTTGGGGCATAGGTAAATCTAATGTAGCACAAGGAATAATTGGACAGCCCGCATTGGCGTTAACATAACCAGCTCCAAACTCTAAACCGGTAGCATCAAACGACATAGATTGGGGGCCACCGCCGACCTGAAGATTTGTGGCAATGGCAGTGGTGGTTGAATTTACGTTTAAGGTTATTGAATTTCCAGTGGTAGCTATTACAACAGCTCCTGCTGGAATACCGGCTCCTGCAACATGCTCGCCGGGGGGAATCAATAATGCATTAACATTGGTAATTGACGTGATTTTATTACTTCCAATTGTAACTGTTCCTACAACAGTTTTTATAGGAGTTGCTTCAAAATCGAATGCGGAAACACCAAACTTTACGGTATCTCCGGCAAAAACAGTATCAATATATTGCGTTCCTGCAATCGTGTTTACAACATGAGTGGGGGGGACAAATGATACTGCTGGAGGTTTATTGAAAATGGTAGCAGTTATGTTACAATTTGGAATAATTACAATTTGAATTTCACGAAAGATCTCGGCAACTTTAATTCCGCATTTAAAAGCTGTTACTTTGGTTACCGTTACAAATGCACCTCCAGTGTAAGAGGTAAAACTTACAACACCAGTAAAATGATCAAGGTTTGCTTGAACGTTTAATGGGTTTTGCGCAGGACCAGGCATTGGAGCATTAATCGAGTAAGGAGCAATAAAACCAACGTTAGTTCCAGGGAAAGCGTTTTCTAGTGGCTGAGCCCAATCATAAACCAATGAATCAACTTCCTCATCGATTGCATTATGACTATACGATGTTTGATTTCTTGAGCAAGTACTTAACTGAGGTTTTTCAGCGAAAATTGGAGATGAATCATAACATGGATTTGTATTTTGTGCAAGAAAAGGATACATAATTGCCCTAAAAAGAAAACCACCAGCATTTACATTAGTTACGTTTCCATTTCTACAACAGTCTGAAACCCAAAAATTCCAACCTGTAGCAGGTGGAACTCCTGTAATATTAATAAAGTTTGATTCGTAAATCCCTTCATTAACCGTATTGGAATATGCTGGATTGGGATTTGCACAACTTGGGCAACCAAAACCAGTTGGCGAGATCTCCGTAGTTGTTAACAGAGGTATCACAATACCTGCTGCAAAACCAGGAGCATTTGACTCTAAAGTGACAGAACCGGGTAAAGGAATTCCATTGCAATCTTGATAATACTTGATTTGGAATTTAAACTTTCCCGCATTTGGCCCTGTCTTTTGACATTTCCAAGTAATTTCACCACCCATAATATGGGAAGCTTTCGCCTCGTACATTCCCTGTGTAAGGAAGTAAAAAGTGAAAATAAGTTGTAGGATTCTTTTCATGGTTTGGTATTGTGTGCCCCAAACTTACAAAGAATCTATCTAATTAACAATAGCTTAATTGCCAATTATCACTTCTGTCATGTGAATAACTTTCAAATAGTGGTGAGCAGTTTGTAAAAGGTCGTCCGAGCTCACATTTTTTAGTGTTTCCAAATAGGAATAGTAGTGGTTTAACTCAAGTCCATTTAAAACTAAAGTTTTGTACCTATCTGATAAAGAAAATGGCCCGTCAATACTTCGTTGAAAAGAACCTGTTAAATAGCTTTTTACTAAATTTAATTCCTCTACTGGAATGAGTTCGGTTGTTAGGCGATTAAGTTCGATGTGAATTTCTTTAACGGCATCAGCGCAAACATCTCCACCTACCTCTGTGCTAATGAAAAAGTAACCGTCAAAAAACTGAGGAATTATTCCAGAACCAATCCCATAAGTATATCCTTTGTCTTCACGAATATTCGACATCAAACGAGAACCAAAATAGCCTCCTAAAACTGTATTTAAAATCGTAAATTTGAAATAGTCAGGGTGCTTTCGATTAAAAAGTCGTCTGCCTATTCGAATGGCTGATTGAACAGATTGATCTTTAGGTACATGTAACTTAATGGGATCTTTTGGAAGTAAAGAGGATAGTGGATTTACTCCGCCTTTTTTAAACCCACAAGCCTTAATTTTATCGATAGCTAATTGAAGTTGTTCCTCTTTAAATTTACCCGCAATAACAACCGCAACTAATCCTTTTAAATAATTGTTTTTGTGAAAATCGATTAAAAGTTCAGGAGTTAAGGTATCATAATCCGCTTCATTGGGAAAATGACCATACGGATGTTGGTTGCCATACAGTGAATTTATGAAATGCTTTCTTGCTAAAAAATCAACCTTTTCACGATTTACCGCCAGTCGCTGTTTGCCTTGAACACAAAAGGTTGAAATTTCATTACCAGGATAAGCAGGTTCATTGATTATTTCAAGAAGTACGGGTAATGTTTCTTGTAAAAACCGACTTAACGTGTAAAGTGTTACTGTAGCAAAATCATTACTGCATTCGGTTTGAAAATACGCTCCATAATTATCTAGAGCTTCTGCAATCTCCGCAGAATTTCTTTTTTTGGATCCTTCATCAAGCAATTGATTTGCAGCAGAAGCAAGCATTGGTGATTTCTCAGAAATATTTCCAGCAGAAAAAACTAACTCCACTTTCATTACATCCTGAGTTCCTTCATTTACAACAATTACAGGAATGTTTTCATTTATATATATAATTTTCGCTTCCGGAATTCGAATATCTGCGGTCGGAATTAAAACGGGACTTTCATTTCTGTTTAACATATTTATTTTATTGCATTGTAATAAAGAATCGAACAATTTTCAGATTTCAAAATTTCATTCGCCAAGTTTTTTACCTCTTGAACAGTTACATTTTGATATTTATTAATTTGATCATTTACAAGATTGGCATCACCAATAACTTCATAATAAGCTAAATTTAATGCTTTAGAATCAAGGCTCATTTCAGAAAAAACAAGAGAGGATTCAACTTTGTTTTTTACTTTTTGTAATTCTAAATCAGTGATATTTAATTTAATTTTTTCTAATTCATTTAATATAGCAGATTCGGCATCTTTCATACTAACGCCATTCACAATTTTCCCATCTATTACAAACAAACTTTTATCCAAATCACCTAACATGTAAGCTCCAATTTCAGTAAAAAGTTTCTGCTCTTTTACTAGTTGCTGATATAGTCGAGATGATTTTCCACGCGATAAAACATCCGATAATAAGTCAGTTGCATAAAACTCTTTATCTAATCTTGAGCAACAATGCCATGCCATATAAATATTTGAATTTGGAACATTTTTATTTATTTCTGTAGTTCTTTTTTCGGTTTGTTGGGGTTCGATAGGAAGTTTCCGAAGTGGAGTATTTGCTTTGGGAATTGGTGCAAACCATTTTTCACATAACTCTTTTGCCTTTTCAAGTGAGCAATTTCCAGCAAGTGTTAAAATTGCATTATTAGGTGCATACCATTTCTTGAAAAAACTTTTTACATCCTCTAAAGTTGAATCTTCAATATGAGAAATTTCTTTTCCAATGGTTGCCCATTTGTAAGGATGAACTTTGTATGCTAGAGGTCTTAATTTCAACCAAACATCACCGTAAGGTTGATTTAAATATCGTTGTTTAAATTCTTCAACAACTACGTTGCGTTGTACTTCTAAACTCTTTTCAGTAAATGCTAAACTAAGCATACGATCAGATTCCAGCCAAAATCCAGTCTCTAAATTTTGAGAGGGTATTGTTAAATAATAATTTGTAATATCATTGTTTGTAAATGCATTGTTTTCGCCACCTGCCATTTGAAGTGGTTCGTCGTAATTTGGAATATTAACT
>JANPGA010000384.1:0-15667 GCA_031423735.1 Bacteroidota bacterium
GGCTATTCGTAAGGATGAAAAAGTTATTAAGTTGCAAGAGTTTTTGTTAAAGAATAAAAAAGAATTTTTAAAAATTTATAAATTATTTACGAAATACATTCAACGCAAAAATTAATTACTTACTTCCACCAAAAGGAAATATCCTATTAAAATAATTAACTTTTGTTTGATTTGCACCTTGAGGAAAAACGCCATGATTGGCAACTCGAATATCTTCAATCGAATAAAAAGCTGTTGGATTATTTTCTTCAATTAAAGATTGAACAAGTTTTATATCTTTTCTTTTGATAACTGTAAGAATAATTTTTACAGCACCTTTACTTCCTTGTCCATCGATAGTTGTAATTCCAAAATTATGATGCACCATTGAGGCTATTAATTTTTCAGGATCCTTTTGAATGATGATTCTTATAACTTGCATTCCTAGTGCTAACCTTTCTTCAATTTTAATTCCTACAAAGATACCAGCAGAGTAACCCGCAGCATACGCTAAAAAGCAAGCTGGGTTTTGCAAATTCTTCATAATTTGACTGATAGCAACAAGCCAAATAAGAACTTCAAAGAAACCTAAAAAAGGGACTATATATTTTACAGATTTTGATAATAAAATATTTCGTAATGTAGCTAGCGTCACATCCGTCATTCGTGCTAAAAAAATTAGCAAAGGAAGTACACCCCATTTAAATAAATCAGAATTTAATACTTCTGCACTCATCATTTTATTTTAATAATTCAGTTACTAACGAAGGAACAGCATTACATGCAGTATCTCTTATAACTCGAAGATTTGACACCTTTTCGGATGGCAAAGATACAGGATCAATTAAATATTTGGGAATTTCATTTCTTGAAAATTGAATAAGTCCTGAAGCCGGATAAACCGCGAGTGAAGTTCCTATTACAATTAGTATATCAGCATTTTGAACAATAGGGATTGCATTCTCCATTTCAGGAACTTGCTCACCAAACCAAACAATATGTGGACGTAACTGACTTCCCATTTCACATTTATCACCCACCTTCAATTCCCAACCACTAATTGAATAAATTAAATTGGGATCGATAGTACTTCTTGATTTAACAATTTCCCCATGTAAATGCAATACATTTTGAGAGTTTGCTCTTTCATGAAGGTTATCAATATTTTGAGTGATAATTGATACTTCATATTGAGTTTCCAATTTAGAAAGTGCCAAATGAGCAATATTAGGCTCCACTTCTAAAACTTGCTTTCTTCTTTGATTATAAAATTCTAAAACAAATGAAGGATTCCTTTTCCAAGCAGCAAATGTTGCTACATCTTCAATCTTATGGTTTTCCCATAAACCATCGGTATCTCGAAAAGTTTTAATACCACTTTCTGCACTGATTCCCGCTCCAGTAAGAACTACGATACGCTTCATATCAATAAAAATGAATTACAAATATAATTTAATGCAAACAATCAATTTACAGAGAGAATAAAAATTATTCAACTATTTTTTATTAAAGGATAACGGCATCTTTAGGGAAACTATATCCACGTAAAAGTTCATCAATTTTCATTCGTTTCTTACCAGGAATTTGAATTTCAGTTGGCAAAATAAATCCATCCGCTGCACTTATCATGATACTATTTTTTCCATCTGTTAATAATTCATGTGTGAGTACTGTTCCAGCTTCTTGAATTTTACATTGATAAACTTTTATTGATTGAATAGTTCCATCATTTAACTTTAATTCGAAAAATGCTCCGGGGTATGGACTTAAACCACGAATTTGATTATTGATTGTTTGAATACTATTTGAAAAATCAATTTTGCAATCCTCCTTAAATAATTTGGGAGAAATCTTTAAATTATCCTTATTACGCATCAATAAATTTTGATCGATCGCATTAATTTCTCCTTTTTCAATTGCTTCTACTGTTTTTAAAACCAAGTTTGCCCCGACAAACATTAATCGATCATGAACATCTCCAGCAGTTTCATTTCCACCTATTAGAATTTTTTCTTGGAAAATAATATTTCCAGTATCTATTTCATGTTTTAAAAAAAAAGTAGTTACACCAGTTTCCGTTTCGCCATTCATAATTGCCCGATTTATTGGGGCGGCTCCTCTATAATTAGGCAGTAAAGATCCATGTAAATTAAAAGTTCCTAAAGGTGGCATAGACCATAATTTCTCAGGTAACATTCTGAATGCAACTACAATTTGAAGATCTGCATTTAAAGATTTTATTTCTTCTAAAAATAATGGATCAGAAAGTTTAACAGGCTGAAAAATTCTTAAATTATTTTTTAATGCATATTGTTTCACTTCAGATTCTTGTAGTTTTTGACCTCTGCCTGCTGACTTATCAGGAATTGTAATCACGCCAACTACATTATAACCATTCTTAATTAAAACATCTAGAGAAGGAACTGCAAAGCTAGGAGTTCCAAGAAATATTATTTTCATTTTGACAGCATCTTAACTTCATCCAACATAATTATTGTTCCGGCCATGCAGGTACTCATTTGATCCTTTAGTTGATGAAAATTTATACCAATACGCAATCCGTTAATTTTTAACGAATCATCCATATTATTTGGCTGCAATAAACTGCTATCACTTTTCATTAAAAGCCACCCACATCCATCTAATTTATTATAATCAACAACAGTTACTATCATCATTTTCTTTAAACTAGGGTCATAATCATTATCCAATTTCTTAGTGGTTTTATGGCAACTTACAAATGAAAGAGTAAGGAAGAAAACTAGAAAATATTTCATGCTAACAATTGATTTGAATGATCTTCTAAATGTATCATTTTCCATTTTCCTGAACGAAGATACCAATAACTTAATGTTCCCATCAATAGCCAATAGATAATTTCACATGCCCAAACTACTTCCACTCTTGCATGAATAAACTGGGTTGCAATAATCACATAAAGGAGATAAACAGCGATAATAATAATTTCAATAATCATTGCAGCTTTTGTGTTGCCTGTGCCAGAAACTGCACTTAACAAAACCATACTTGCAGAGAATATAATAGTAGCAATACTTATTACATAAAAACTGCCCATAGCATCATTAATTAATGAACTGTCGGATGTACTTAAATTGAAAAGAAAACCGGGAAAAAGTACACACAAAACGGTACAAACAAAGGATGATAAAAGGCTTAAATTTATTATTTTTCGTGTTAAAGGTAATACTTCTGATTTGCGACCTTGTCCAATAACATTACTTACCATACTATTTGCTGCCTGAGAATATCCCCAAACAGGTGTCATTAAAACCATATAAACACTTCTTACAAGATTAGAAACCGCTAATTCTCTACTTCCAATTTTCTCGATAAGTACAAAAAACAAAAACCATGCACCCATCGAAACAATATGTTGAAGTACAATTGGAGCTGACAATTTAATGATATCAAGAATTTCATTGATTGAAATATTGTTAAATTTAAATAAATTAAATTTCTTGAGTTGATTACTGAACAAAGTATAGCAAACAGCATAAATAGCAGCAATAGCTTCTGAAATTGCGGATGCAGTACCTACTCCGAAAATTCCCATAGGCTTAAAACCAAAATGACCTAAGGTGAAAGCATAATTTAAAACTACATTCAATGCCATCATCAGTACAGTTGAATATGTAATAATCCTTGTTAATGAAATACCCGTATAAAACGACCTTAAAGAGATAAGAATCATCATAAAAACGATTCCCCAACCTCGTCCTTTGAGATATAAGATACAAGCGCTTGCTACTTCTGCATCTTTAATTATAAAATGCATAAATGTTGGAACAAACACATAAAACAGAAATTGAATTGCGGCTGCAGCTATTAAAAGAATTACAAAACTATTGTCATAAATAACACCAATTTGTTGTGGTTTATTTTCACCTGCTTTACGTGCAATTAATATTTGAGAACCAATCCCAATAGCAACACCGATCATTACCATTACAAAATAAAAAACACCACCTAATGCAGAAGCAGCTAGTTCCTTTTCACCAACACGCGAAACGAAAGCTGTATCTGTAAAATTAATTACAGTACTTGCCATACTACTTAGCATTATTGGCCAAGCAATACGCCAAACTTCTTTATATGTGGTTTGAACCTGCAGCATTTAGTTGGCAAAGGTCATAAAAAGCCATGAAGACTAAAGCCAAAAACAAATTTATATTATAGATTAAAAAAAAACTATATTTTTTTTTCGTACACCATTTTAAAATGAGGAATATTAGCTTCATAAAAAAGATCACCTACCTGAACAAAGCCTGCACGTTTATAAACGTTCATAGCAGGAACTTGAGCATTTAAATAGGTGTATTTATTTAATGGGAGAACATCTGCTAACACCTGCTGAATTAAAAACGAACCTGCACCGGAATTTCTAAATTGGGGTAAAACAGCAAATCGTTCGAGTTTAATTCCATAATCAGTAAAGCGCCAGCGGGCGGTGCCCGCTGGCTGCTGTGCTACCAACAACAGATAATGTGAACTTTCATCTTCAAAACTATCATACTCTTCTTCTCGAGAGACCTTTTGCTCATCAACAAAAACACGTTGTCTTATTGAAAATGCTATTTCTGCATTTTCTTTATCAGAAGTGCGAAAACGAAGAATACTAAACATAGGAATTAATTTCCTGCAAGTATACTATTAAATTTTTTAAAAATCATTCACTAATAACAACTAATCGATCCTGCCATTGTTGTCCTGAATTATCGATTATTTTAGCAATATAGGATCCTTCATGCAAATCATGGATTGAATTAACAAAAAACTCACTAGTAGTTGAGGGATTGCCATTTTGATTATAGATAATCCTTCCTGCATTATCAATTAATTGAACCGAAAACTCCCCTTGAACCTGCTCTGGGATTACAATTGTAAATGATTTATTTATTGCTGGATTAGGATATAACGTTAATTGAGATGGCTTGCCAATATAAATTGTTTTAATATCTGAATACACAAATGAACCATCGAAATCAACTTGCTTTAATCTGTAATATGTATTTCCTGAAAATGGATGCTCATCCACTAAATTATAGAATTGAGACTTACTTGAATTTCCTGCTGCACTCTTTCTCCCTATAGGAGAAAAATCCTTGCCATTTTGACTTCGTTCAACATCAAAATAATCGGCATTTTTTTCACTTGCAGTTTGCCATGAAAGGTTTACATTATTTGAACTTTGCTTAACATTAAATTCTACTAAAGTAACTGGTAAAGGATTAGTACCTGATGTTGTATTTCCTAAAGTAAAAATACTACCAAATGTTGGAAAAGAAGATGAGGTAATACTTCCTGAACCATTTGCGGTTCCAACTCCTCCAACATCAACCCAAGAAGCAGCACCATTATATCTAGCAACTCTAAGATTTGAATTGTCAGTTACTACGTCATCTGAGCCATAGGATAGTGTTATTCGAGCGGATGCTAAATTCGCAACTGCAGTTCGGTTGATCGTATAATAGCGAACATCAGATACCCATGACAAAGTTCCTGGCAAAGTATATCCAAATGTTCGTGCTGATGATTTCCATGCTTCTGATGTGTAGGTAACACTAGTTGAATTCATATGACGAACAATTAAAATCATTGGACGATATCCACCACTTTTTCCAACTGGTATATTAAAAGTTTTAGTTGCAGCAGATGCTATTACTTGTGCAAATGGGCCATCAACATAAGAGGCAGAAGAGCCTATTCCTGAACTTGCTCCAGCAACACAAGTTACAGTTGCAGCAGCATTGGAATATAAAATACCATTTGTTAGATTTAAAGAACTTGTTACATTAATACCAGTTGCTAAACTAACACCGAATGCATTATTAATTGTTACATTATAAAAAGAGGTTAAAGATGCTCCACTAATCCAAATACCTTCAAAGCCTTGAAAAATAACATTGGAAGTACGAGTTGTAAAAGTACCATTATTGTTTAACGTATTTATTCCGTCATAATTATCTACTAAAGTCATGTTTCTGGAATCTCCAGTTGTGCCTGCAATAGATCGAATATCAAATGTTTTATTAACATCAATGAATAAACTATTCAGTTTAAAATCAGATGTTGAATTATTAGATGTTCGTAAACTTATTGCAGAACCAATTGAACCCATTACTTTAAAATTTGGTTGAATTACACCTGAATATGGAACGAAATTAAACGTTGCACCATTCGCCGTACTAGCGTTACCAAAATTTACTATACCTACTGCTGCATTTACAGTTCCATTTGTCCCACAAACATTAAAATCTGCAATAGATGTTCCTCCAGTTGTTGGTTTTTGCAATGTAATAGTTCCTGCAGTCATAACTAATGAACTGCCCACAACATCATTCACATTAAAAACTTCATTGGCTGTACCGATACCACCCGTATTTAACAACATATTGCCACCACTAATATTTATTGATAAAGGAGCTGCAGGAACTGTAGATTTATAAGTTATTCCTCCAAGCACTTCCAATGTGCCACTAGAAATATTTATTGAAGGAACAAATGCACCAATTTGCTCATACCGTAAACCTTGCAAACCAGATGCTGAACCAACCTTTACTTGACCACCATTTACAATTATAGAACCTTGTAAAAATGTATAGTTACTTGTTGGAGAGAAATGAACTGTTCCCATTGGAACTTTAAAAATTGCATCAGTTGAAATTATAAAATTTACAAAAGTTGGATTCACAGAATATGTTCCTAAATTATTATGTACATAAGTTCCGTAGCTAACTACTAACTGCTTAATTGCATTTTCAAAAGCATTTGATTGTACATCTAAATAATAACTTGTTAAAGTTGATTTAAATAAAGTAACCTTATTTAATTCAAAAGTTCCTATTCCTGAAATTACTGAATTAATTTTAGAATTAAATGTTAAATTCACATAATCATCAACATCTTGGTATAAATCTAAAATTCCATTATTAGTGATACTTCCACTAATAGCAATTGAATGTGCTCGTGAAGCATTTCCTAAGTAACCAAATCGTCCACCGTTATTTATTGTGAGCGAACCGGCAATAGTCATGTTGAAACTTAAAAACGTTGAAAATTCCAGATTTCCTGAAGTTCCTTGTCCAACAGTTACGCTAGCACAAACAGCATTCATATTCATCTGTATATTGTAGCCATCGCCGATAAAGACTACATCACCTTTTTTGGGAAACGTTCCTGTATTAATGGCACTTCCGTAATTTACGGTTGACCAGGTTGAAGGCACGTTCCATAATCCGTTATTCGTTCTTGAATAGTATGTTACTGCATAGCTTTGAACTCTAGATACCAGAGTAAGCAATAAAGTAAGAACTAAAACTTTTCGAATAAGCATTGAGAAATTTCTCATAGCACATTATAATTAAACTATTGTTGGTGCATCAAATATGCAATCAATTTGAAACAAGAATTTAGGTCTTCTTAACTAATCTTACCTTTGTAAGGTTTTGCAATTTTATTAGCTTTTTCAGATTACCATTTATAAATCACTAATAATCTGGTTTTGAATTAATATTCTATTCTTGAACTACAACAATTTGCTGATTAATAATAGTATCACCATTCGCTATTCGAACTAAATAGTTTCCATTACTTGCCTCTTTAAATGGAAGTTTTTGGTTAAGTCCATTTGCTTCCATATTAGATGAACTTAATAGAGTCCCATTTAAATCTAGCAATTCAAATTTTAATGATGAAGAATTCAATCCTTGCGTATTTACCATAAAATCTTCTAACCTTCCTGGATTAGGATAAATTAATACATTCGAAAATTTTGTAGGATTTACTACAATGATGTTTGAAAATTCGAATTTACCATCAAAATCGA
This sequence comes from Bacteroidota bacterium, assembly GCA_031423735.1. GTDB lineage: Bacteria > Bacteroidota > Bacteroidia > AKYH767-A > OLB10 > JANXSD01. The sequence goes on from JANPGA010000384.1 coordinate 7,826, forward strand.
TTTGTTTCAATCGATAATAAACAGGCTTATTACATATCAATGGATCATTAAATAAATAATTTCTCAATTGATTTGAATTCCCATAGGCATGTACTTCTCCTATTTTAACAAATTCATTTGTATTGTTAATTTTCTGAATTTCGAATTTTAATGCATTTTTTTCACTTGCTGTTGTCCAGTTTAAATTATTACCATTTATAGTTGGAGATGCATTGAATGAAACAAATTTCACTGGTAATGTATTGGTTCCTCCTGGTGCGTTTCCAAGTGTAAAAATTGTACTTGAGCCACTAAAACTACTGGAAGAAATTAAACCTGCAGAATTTCCAGAGCCTACTCCACCTGCATCAATCCAAGCATTTGATCCATTATCCCTAACAACACGTAAATATTGATAATCATTTACACCATCATCAGCATCATAATTTAGAGAAATAGTAACTGAAGATAAATTTGAAGCTCCACTTCTGTTTAATTGAAAATAACGCACATTAGAAACTTTATCAACACCTGAAGGCAAACTATAATTTAGATTACGAGGAGAATTATTAAACATCTCGGCTGAATAAGTAACAGAAGCTGACGTATTATGAGTAACATCTAAAGTCATTAATCGAAAGGCGCCATCTTTACCGATAGGAAATATTAAAGTTTGAGATAATGTTGTTGCAACAATTTGGTTGAATGTACCCTCAACATAAGAAGAAATAGAACCTACATCAGAAGTAGCTCCAGATAACAAAACAATTGGATAAGCATTAGCTGTATAAATTATTCCATTTGTTAAACTTAAATTATTGGAAATATCTAACTCTTGATTTAACGTAACCCCATAATTATTATCAATATTAAAATTATAAACAGTTACGATTTCGGATCCCGCAATTTGTTGTGGCTCTCCCCCTTGCAAAACTAATGTTGATGATCTTGAAATATAATTCCCATCAGTAAAAAGGGCATTAATTCCATCCATGTTTCCTGATAAATAAACATTTCGGCTATCTCCTGTGGTACCTGAAATAGATCGAACATCGAATGTTTTATTTACATCTACATATAAGCTTATTAATTTAATATTCGCTGTGGAATTTGTTTCAGGTTTTAACGTAATGCTTGAAGCATTAGAACCAGTAACTTTTATATTCGGTAGTACTACAGATGAAAATGGAGTAAAATTAAAAGTTACGCCAGAAGAAGTATTCGCATTTCCAAATTCAACAGTTCCTCCGCCTATAGACACTGTTCCACTAGACCCGCATATTTTAAAATCTGAAATTGATGAACCAGTAGTATTTGGTGATTGAATAGTGACTATTCCATCATTCATAATAAATGAACTTCCAGTAACATCATTTACAAGAAGAGGAGAAACTGTTGATCCAGTACTTCCTGAATTGAGTTTTAGAGTACCACCACTCATATTAAAATTAAGAGGATCTGCAGAAGCTCCAGATTTATAGTAGATACTACCATATACTTCCATGGTTCCTGATTGAATATCTAACTTTGGAATTAGTGAACCAACTTTATCATATCGTAAACCAGTAACTCCAGTTGATGATCCAATTTTAATTGATCCTCCATTCAAGATCAATGTCCCACTTAATGTTGTTTCATCTTGATTAGGAGATAAATTTACAGTGCCCTGAGTAATTTTTATAATTGCATCCATTCCAATAGTAAATCCAGAACCAGCAGAAGCATTTACATTAAAAGTTCCAGAATTATTATGATTGAAGGTGCCATAAGTAACTACAAAATCACGAATTGCACTTTCAAAAGAGGATGATTGTACATCAGCATAAAAAGCTGTTGAAGAACTTTTATTAATAGTAACAACATTTAAATCATAAGTACCAGAACCTGAAATTATAGAATTCACATTTCGATAAAAAACTAAATTCACAAAATCATCTGCATCAGCGTACAAATCAAAAGTTCCTGAATTAGTAAGGTTAGTGCCAATGTTTAATGTATGTGTTCTACTGCAATTACCATTATACCAAAATTTTGCTCCACTATTAATTGTTAGAGAGTTCAAAATTGAAAAAGAATAATTTCCTGCTTCACCATATTCAATAATACCAGAGGTTCCTTGTCCAAGGTTAATTGTACCTACTGATAAAGTTGCATTAATTATTAGTGTGTAACCATCACCAATATTTGCTACATCTGTTGATTTTGGATAAGTACCTGTATTAGTAGCTTGACCATATCCAGTAGTAGACCATGCGGATGCATCATTCCAATTTCCTCCGGAAGTTTTGCTATAATAAGTAACTGCAAAAATATTTGATGTGCAAATACTTAAAAAGCTAAAAAGTACAAATCCTATTAATTGACATTTATTATTTTTCATGATTAATGAATTTTATTTCACAATAGTTTTCACATACCGTTCCAATTTGTGATTTTATTTATTCATAATCTTATTGAATCTTACAATGATAAAAAGCAAATTAAAATAGATTGAAAAATTATCGCTTACTATAAAAAACAACAAATGGCCTTCGAAATCGAAAGCCATTTATAAAATAATGTATACACTTATGAAAGAATTCTTACAAAGTAGCTAGTCGATCTAAAGTCATTTGAATAAGTTTATGCATCGATTCTTCTGCCTTAGTTGAATATTGTTGAGCAATACGATTTGCTACAATTACGTTTACAGCACAACAATGATGACCCAATAATTTAGCAAGACCATACATTGCACCAGTTTCCATTTCAAAGTTGGTTATTCTGTGTTCATTAAATCTAAAACTGCATAATTTATCAATCAAGTCCTTTCTTGAAGGCTCCAACCTTAATTGGCGCATTTGAGGAGCATAAAAACCCGAACAAGATGCAGTTATCCCTTTATGCATATCTGGAGAAAGCAGATTTAATAACTTTTCGGATGAACGTGCTAAATAGGATTGAGGAAAGATTCCTTGATTTGGAAAATGATTCTTGAAAGTTTGAATAATAGCAGTTTCATCTTCATCATTTACGAGATTATAAAAGTTCAATAATCCATCTAAACCAAGGCCATAAGATGAACATACGAAAGAATCGACTGGAATTTCTGCTTGCAAAGATCCAGAGGTACCAATTCGAACAAGGTTAAGTGCGGTTAATTTATCTTTAATGATTCTGGTTTTTAGATCGATATTTACCAAAGCATCCAATTCATTGTAAACAATATCGATATTATCAGTACCAATTCCTGTTGAGAGAACGGTAATTCTCCTACCTTTGTACACGCCTGTATGTGTTACGAATTCTCTCTTCTGCTTTCGCAACTCTATGGTATCGAAATAGTTACTAACCATTTGCACACGATCAGGATCACCAACGTTTATGATGATGTCACTGATCTCTTCTGGTAAAAGATTTAGGTGGTAAACACTTCCATCTTTATTCAGGATTAATTCGGATTCAGGAATATGAGTCATATCTTTAAAAGAAATATTTTTGCTAAAGAACAAAAAATAAGTAATACAAAACCATGAATTCTCATCAACATCATATTATTGTTCCAACTGATTTTAGTGATCAATCCAAAATAGCACTAAATCAATCATATAATCTTGCTCGATTAACTGAATCAATTATTACAATTGTACACGTAATCGATTCAGACCTTTTTAATTCAATGATTCACCTTTTTTCAAATAAAGAGCAACAAGAAAAAGATTTCCAGGCTAGCATTCAAAATAAGTTAGATGAATTGGCTACAGAGGCTAGAATAAATTCGGGGCTTGAGATTAATACAAGAATCGAAAAAGGCAAGATTTATGAACAAATTGTTGCCGTGGCTGAGGAATTTAGCGCTACATTTATCATCATGAGCACTCAAGGACCTACAAGTCTTCGTAAGAAATTCATAGGTTCGAATGCTGAAAGGGTAATTAAAGACGCACATTGTCCGGTTATTACCATAAAAGGACAAGAACACAATTCGGGGTGCAAAACAATCGTTTTACCTCTAGATTTATCAAAAGAAACAAAGGAAAAAGTAAATAAATGTATAGAAATTGCGACTTTTTTTAAATCAAATGTTAAAATCATTAGTATTGTAAATACTTCTGATGAATTCTTGATAAATAAATTAGAAAGACAGATGGAGCAAGTGGTTGATTTTATAAGTTCACATAAAATTAATTGCACTGGGGAATTTGTTGAAAATGATGACATATCTGACGGCGTTATTAATTTTGCTGAAAAAGTTAAAGCTGACCTGATAATAATCATGACCCAACAAGAATTAGATTGGACTTTATACTTTATTGGAAATGAATCACAACAAATAATTAATAATTCAGTAATTCCAGTTTGCAGTATCAGACCTATTCACAGAAAGAATACAACAGAATTTGTAATATAAATTTGACCTTAAAAATCATTAGCTATGCAAAAGACCTTCCACATTAAGAAAATTCTAATTCCTTTTGATTTTTCGGAAACCGCAGAATTAAGCTTAGAACATGCCGTTTTTATGGCAAAATTACTAAAGGCTGAAATTGTTTTGTTACACATTGTTGAAACACTTACACTTCCTAGCGCCATCGGACATGCCTTTACAGGATTTGAAAAAAAGGTTGAATCTGCATCGAATGATAAACTTAAAGAGTTAGCACATCAACTTCATGTTGATAATGGAGTTACCGTAAGTATAATTACTGAAGTTGGATCGATTCATAAAAAAATTGCTCAAACCGCTAAACAAGCTCATATAGATTTAATCATGATGGGTACTCATGGATCAAGTGGAAGTAGTTATATTATTGGAAGAAATACCACAAGAGTTGTTCAAGAATCACCTTGCCCAGTAATTTCTGTTCAAGCACATGCTAAAAAAATGGGATTTACGAAAATTGTATTACCTATTGATGATACCAATGAAAGTCGTCAAAAAGTTCCTTTTGCACTAGAAATTGCTCGTCAATATAATTCACATATTATTGTAACTGGAATTATGCAATCCGGTAATGAAGATTATCAACGTAAATTTAAAATTAAAATTGAACAAGTTGAAGATTTTTTAACTGAACATGGAATAGCTTGCGAATCGAAATATATCCAAGGAGATGACCGTGCTAAAATGACGTTAAAAGTTATTGAAGAGAATGATGCAGACTTAGTAATTATTATGACTGAACAGGACACCTCTTTTACTGGATTACTTATGGGTAATTATGCATCAAAAGTTATTAATAATTCAAAAGTTCCTGTAATGACAGTTCGTCCAGCAGAAATTGACCCAGATCGTATTACAGTTTCATTTTAAAATTAAAAGTTCTATCAATAGAGATCCCAGAATTCTGGGATCTTTTCATTTATAAGAAATCGAATTAATCCAAATTTATTATTGATGTCATTTTTATTTGCATCGTCGTTAAGTTTTAATAGCTAATTTTGAAATAATGAGTTTAATTCATCAGGTACTTGCTCAATATTGGGGATACAATCAATTTCGTCCGTTGCAGGAAGATATTGTTCGTTCTATAATGGAGAATCATGATACATTAGCATTATTGCCTACTGGCGGAGGAAAATCAATATGTTTTCAAGTTCCAGCAATGGCAAATGAAGGACTTTGCATAGTAATTTCTCCATTGATAGCTTTAATGAAAGATCAGGAAGAGAATTTGAAAAAAAAAGGCATTAGAGCCGTTGCAATTGTATCTGGAATGAAACCTAGTGAAGTTGATATTGCGCTTGATAACTGCTTGTATGGTGACTATAAATTTCTATATGTTTATCCCGAAAGATTGGAAAATGAGTTTTTTTTGGAGCGATTAAAACACATGAAATTAAATCTTATTGCTGTTGATGAAGCACATTGTATTTCACAATGGGGATATGATTTTCGTCCGCCATATCGAAATATAGCTAACATTAGAGAATGGTTTCCCAATGTACCAATTATAGCCTTAACAGCATCTGCTACACCTGAAGTTAAAGAAGATATTTGCATTCAATTAAAATTAAAGTCTCCCAATATTTTTACAAAAAGTTTTGCTCGTTCTAATTTGTCTTACATTGTTCGTCATGAAGATAAAAAAATGGAAAGTGTTTTAAAAATATTAAAGGCTGTGCCTGGATGTGGAATCATTTATGTTCGAAACAGAAGAAAAACACAGGATATTGCGAACCAGTTAATAAAAAATGGTATTCGCGCAGATTATTATCATGCAGGACTTTCGCAGCAAACACGTAGTGAAAAACAAAGTCAATGGATGAATGGTAATTCGAGGATCATTGTTTCTACGAATGCATTTGGAATGGGTATCGATAAACCAGATGTACGATCAGTGATTCATCTGGATTTACCGGATGATTTAGAAAGTTATTATCAAGAAGCTGGAAGAGGAGGTCGTGATGAAAAAAATTCTTATGCTGTAGTAATTTACAATCAATCTGATATTTTGGATCTTGAAAGAAGAATGAAAGTGAATTTTCCTTCGGTAGAAGAAATTCGAAATGTTTATCAGGCACTTGGAAATTATTTGCAAATTCCAATACATGGTGGACTAGGATTAACTCTTGAATTTGATTTAATATCATTTTGTGATCAGTATAAATTTGATCCAGTTAAAACCTACAACTGCCTTAAAGTATTAGAATTAGAAGACCATCTAACTTTATCTGAATCGATCTATCTTCCATCACGAATTTATATTCCAATAAAAAATATTGAGTTATATGAGTTTCAAGTTCTACATACCAATTATGACCATCTTATAAAAACTATTTTAAGAAGTTATGCTGGACTTTTTGATAACTATGTTCGGTTTAGTGAAACTGAATTAGCCAAGCGCGCCGGAATGGAACTTAATGCACTCAAATCAGAATTAACTTCCTTAAATAAGTTAGAAGTAATAAGTTATTTACCTGCTACAGAAATGCCTCAGCTTACTTTTAATGAAGCAAGAGTTGATTCAAAATTATTAAGAATTAGCAATGAAAATTTGGCAGATAGAAAACAACGATTTACAATAAGGGCGAATGCATTTAAACAATTTATAACCGATAAATATCATTGTAGAAGCATGATGCTACTTGCTTATTTTGGGGAAGGGAATTTACATAGATGCGGAACTTGTGATTATTGTAGAGAACGAAATAAACTTGAATTAAATGATCTTGAGATGGAAGAACTCAGAAATGAAATTCATACTATCCTAAAATTAGGTCCTGAACTTCCGGTAACTTTAGCACAGAAAATTAAAGGATTTAAAAATGATAAAGTAATTGCTGTTTTAAGATGGTTAATCGATAATGGAGAGGTAGGCAAAGATGCATTAGGAAGAATTTACTTTAAAGAAGATTAACCTATGCGATTAAATGAGAATTTTTATCTTCGTACAGATGTAATAAAAATTGCAAATGAGTTAATTGGGAAAGTACTTGTTACAAACTTTGATGGTCAACTCACTTCTGGAATAATTTTAGAAACCGAAGCCTATAATGGTATCGTTGATAAAGCGTCTCATGCGTTTAATAATCGAAGAACACCAAGAACTGAAATAATGTTTCACAAGGGTGGCATTGCCTATGTATATTTATGTTATGGAATTCATTCCCTTTTCAATGTAGTTACTAACACCGAAAACATTCCTCATGCAATATTAGTTCGGGCAATACAACCTCTTGATGGAATTTCTTACATGGAAAAAAGGAGGAAACTTGATGCAAAGAGTAAAAATTTTAGTGCCGGACCTGGTACTGTTTCATCTGCATTAGGTATTCATTTCAGTAATACAGGAGAATCACTTGCAGGTAAAAAGAAAAGAATAGGACCTCCTGAATGTCCTCAAATAACAAATCCATTCAATGACAGGTATTTGAAAAACT
>JANPGA010000385.1:0-9890 GCA_031423735.1 Bacteroidota bacterium
GTAGTATCAGAAAAAAGGCTAATAACTTCTTCATAACCATTGTAACCTAACGCATTAAAACTTAATTTGTGAGCACCGCTAGTTAAATTCGTAAGTCGAAATCCTCCTTTCTCATTGGTTTGTGAATGAAAAGAAACACCATCAATGGAAATGGAAACGTGATTCAAAGGCGATTGTTCGTTGGTATAAACAAACCCAGTTAATTTGATTTGCCCAAAAAGCAAATTGCACATTAGACAAGAAATGATGGATAATAAATTTTTTTTCATTTTGTGGATGATGAATAGTTCATTGACACGGGGTGTCTCGGGCGGAAAAAGCCTTCATCCACAACTCCCTACGCTGGTATAATCCAGATCAGGTTATTTGGGTGTAATCTCAGCCTTATGAACAAGGCACCCCAGTGTTGGCGGTAAAAATAGCCTTTTTTACCCATTACAAGTTACATTTCAACAATTATATTTGGAATTGATTAATAAATTGTTATTTTTGACATTCGAACCATTAAATTTAAACACCATGTCCAACCCTTACTCGCAAAAATTAAGAAGTTCCAAAGCCTTCTTGCTTGCAGTTCTGTTCACAATTTTATCTGTTGTTCAGACTATAGGACAAACACTATCTGTAGTTCCTACAACTGCACCTGGAACTACTGTAAATGATGACTTTATGCCCTTAGGTACCTTTTGGGGATTTCAACGTTCTCAAATGCAGTATTCTGATGCTGAATTAAATACAGCTGGATTAAATGCTGTTCCAACCGGAGGACATTGGATCACACAAGTTAGTTTTTATGTTTCCAATGCTACAGGAAGAACTGCCACAACACCTGTAGTAATTCGTATGAAACAATCACTCGGTGTACCTGGATTAGCTGCGAATTTATATTCAGTTGCCTCATCTGGTTACTCACAAGTGTTTAATGGTTCAGTAAATAGTAGTTTATGGGCAACAGGTACTTGGGTAATGATTACGCTTACTACCCCTTTTTACTATACCTATACAGGTACCAATAATTTAGAAGTAATAGTTGAAACAAATTTTGGTGGTTCTGGTTCTGTTTCAGAAAATGCAACTCCTACTACTTGGGCACGTACATCGATTATAGCACCAAATAATAATCGTTTTCAAAGATGGACTGCTGATGGTTTGCCTCCTAATGGTACAGGTATTTTAAGTACAGATCGTCCTGATATTCGTTTAACATATTACAAGGAAACCGTGTGTACAGCACCTGGTGCAATTACCACAGTAGCCTCGGCTGTTTCTGTCTGTTCTGCTCCAGCTCAACAATTTACTTTATCTCTTACAGGTGTAATTTCTCCTCCAGCTTCTGTACCAGGAGGATATACGTATGTTTGGCAATCTGGGCCGACTGCAGGAGGACCATGGACAACAATAAGTCCTGGGCCAACTGTATGGTCTCCAACAGCTACCGCACCGACAATTGTATTGACACAGTCAGTAGCAACCTATTATCATTGCCTTATCACCTGTGGATCAACTTCTACATCTTCGGCGCTTCTTGTCGGGGCGCTTCAATGTTATTGTATTCCAGGAACAAACTTTACAAATGATACAGATATAGGTCAGGTAATTTTTGGAGGATTAACTAATCCTGCTGTTTTAGGCTCTACAACAAATAATCCTTTAGCATCTAATTCTTACACAGATTATACGGCAGTTGCAACTCCATGTTATACACAAGGATTTACATACACTTTTACTGTAAGTCAAATTACAAGTGGTGGAACATTTTGGACCGCTGTTGCCCACGTTTTTGTAGATTGGGATAATGATGGTATTCTTTCCTCAAGTGAAGACACTTATCTACCTGGTCCAACAGGTCCTCAAGGCTCTGCCCCAACTACCACAAGTTTAACAACTTCAATCACCATTCCTTGGACAGCAACACCTGGTAATCATAGAATGCGTGTTGTATTAAGAGAAACTTGTTGTGGTTCCGCTGGTGGACCAACAAATCAAGCATGTGATGTATTTAACTGGGGCGAAATTGAAGATTATACAATATGTGTTCTTGCAGGTGCTCCCTGTAATGTTACTGCTGCTGGAACTTCAACATCCACGGCACCCGCAGTTTGTCCATTACAACCATTTATTTTAAATATTACTGGAAATGTTGGATATGGTTCTGGTATGACGTTCCAATGGCAAGTTAGCACCGGAGGTGTGGGTGGGCCATACAGTGATATTGTAGGTGCAAATGCCTATCCTTATACAATTGCAAATCAAGCAGTTGCAAGTTGCTATCGATTAAAAATTACATGCCCAGCAAATTCTGCTGGCGCACCTCAATATACTACACCAATTTGTGTGGGTCAAAACTCGGCAACATTATGTTTATGTGTACCTCCTCATCCTGCATGTCCTAGTAGCCCTTTTATATCAAATGTTGTTGTAAATACATTAAATAATACTAGTGCATGTACTAACGGAAATGCAGCAGCATATACCATTTACCCACCAGGAGTAGGAACCACCACAAATTTAACACAGGGTGCAGGATATTTTCTAGGAGTAACTACTCAAAGTGGAAGTGCAATAGTTTCGGTTTGGATAGATTTTAATGCGGATGGAGTTTTGGCTCCAACTGAATGGTGGCAAGTGGGAACGAATATTCCTGCAAATACACCTTTTACAATTCCTATAACCATTCCACTTACCGCAACGCCTGGTCAATGTGTAATGAGAGTTAGATCACGAGCTGCTGGAAGTCCAAATGCTTCAGTTGATGCCTGTACTACGTTCTTTTCAGGTGAATCTGAAGATTATATTGTTACTATTATAGCTGCTGCACCAACACCGTGTACTGCTGTTAATTCAGCAGGTAGAACGATAACTTCTTTGCAATCTTATAGTAATATATGTGCAGGTACCCAATTAACATTCTCTCTAACTCCATCCTTAACGTCACCTACTGTATATTCAGGATTAACGTATCTGTGGGAAACAGCTCCAGCAATTGGAGGGCCTTGGGGAGCAGCTCCTGGATTAAATAATGCTGGTACTTATACCAATATATTCTCTGTAAATACTTTTTTACGTTGTACAATAACATGTAGCGCAGGAGGTACTTATACCACTGCAGCAGTTAGTATAACCACAATTCCAACTAGTTGGTTAGGTTTTGATGATGATTGGAGTAATGGTATTAATTGGTGTGGGCGAGTACCAACTATTGCAGATCCAACTCAAATTAGTAAAGCGGCTGCAATTGTTTTAAGAGGTGGCGCTGCAGCGTATTTCTTCCCAGTAGCCGCTCTTCGTGATACTGTAACTGCATTGTCACTTACTGTTTCTAATCAAGATTCAATGACAGTAATAACTGATACATTAGTAAAAGTTAATATTGTTAACGATTTAACCAATAATGGAAAAGTAGCCTTGTTATCTTCGGCTCAAGCAGCAGATACTGCAACAATTGGTAATGGAGCAGTAGTATCTTCAATCTTCGGACAGATATTCAGAGGAAATCAAAATGATAATATTGTTCAAGTTCTATATAATATTACTGAATTAACTTCTATTGGATTACAAGTTGGTAATATTATAGATACTGTAATGTTCCAAATGCGTAATAGATCTAGTGGTGGCGCGGGTTTCCAAAACTTTACTATCTCATACGCTCAAGTTCCAATTGCAACTCTGTCTTCATTCGCTACTGCAAATCCTTATGTAGGAGCGTTTACAACTATTTATTCGAGTGCTGCGTTATTTACTAATGCTCCAACTCAAGGCCAATGGACACCTTATACTTCCCCAGTTACTCGTGCCTTCACTGGTTCAACTACAACTGGTTCTGCAATTATTACTGGTGTGGTACCTAACCCTACTTTAGCGGCAAGTCAAGTGTTTTTAGGAGATACTATATTTTCTCCAAGTTTAGTTCCTTACGGAATTGTAACAGCTGTTGGAACGACAACAATTACAGTAAATATTACTGCAACTTCTACTGTTCCTAGTGGAGCAATTACTTCTAAAAATTCAGGTGGATGGTTAAGACTTGCTTCAACGCAAAATCCATTTGTTTGGAATGGAGTTGATAATATTGTTTTACAAATTTGCTATAATAATGGTGTAACAAATGCAACATCAATCGATGAAATGTTATTTACATCAACAGCACCTACTAAAACTGCCTTATTCCTAAGCAATGGATTAACAGGAGCTGCAAATGATGGATGTACTTTAACATCAGCATCTCCATTCTTAACTTCTACATTTGGCCAATCACCATCTTCAAATCGCCCAAATATTACTTTCCGTTTCCGAAATTCTACAAATAGGTTGACAGCAACAGTTGGTGGTCAAATATTAAATAATGCTGGTTCAAGTTTATGGGTAAGTTCTTCTGATCTTTTAATTGGAAGTAATTTAACAAATGCAGGATCTGTTACGTTTATGGATTCATCCTATACTCAGATTGCAGGGGATATGACATCTACTGGATCGTTACAAGCAACTAATATCGCTGTTACACGGGCACTAACTGCAACAACAACACTTGGTTCTGCAACTCTTACTTTGGTTTCTCCAAATACTAATGCGGTTTATGTTGGTGATATTGTATCTGGTGCTGGTATTCCTGCTGGATCAATAGTTGTTTCGAAAACTATCAATTCAATTACCATCAATCAAACAGCTACTATTACTGCAGCTGGTGTGGCAACTACTGTAAATAATTTAACAAAACGCCCAGCAATTCAATTTAATGGTACAAATTGGACTAATAGTGGTACAATGATTCCTGGAAATAGCCGCGTAACTTTTGGTACAGCTACCTCCCAAACTATTGGTGGTACAAATCCTTCTTCGTTTTATGACTTTAATATGCAGAAGACCAATAACGCTGATGCTATTACTATGAATAAGGCAATATCTGTAAATGATTCTATTACCTTGCGATTAGGACAGTTAAGAATGAATAAAAATGCAATTACTGTAAATAATTCAAACGCATCTGGAATTTCTCGTCAATTATCTGGAACTGCCTTATTAGCCACAACAGTTACTTCGGCTACTGTAACAACAGTTACTCCAGCTAGTGTCGTTGGAATTGGAATTGGTGATTTAATTGTAAATGCAAACCTAAGTACTTCTCCAATTCCTCACGTAACTGGAATTGCAGCTGGAGTTATAACTTATTTCCCAGCAGCAACAGTAGCACCAGTTGCTGCTTCTGCTATTTCGTTTTACAAAGCAGGATATGTAATTGGTGAAGATTCATTATCAAAGGTAAATTGGTTAATTGATGCAGTAACTGGTCCTCGTACAGTTCCTTTTGCAAACATTACTACTAATGGTGCAGCAAATCCTTTACACATCCCAATTAACTTTAACCTCGCAGTAACAAATCCTGTGGATATGGATACAGTTTCTTTTGCAACGTATAAAGCAATTAATAATTTACCTTTCCCTCCAACTGTTACTCATCTTAACTCTGCAGGACCAGCGACTAAAACTTTAATTGGAAATATTGTTTCTGGGAATAATACAATTTCAGGTATTGCAACAACTGCAGGAGTTGCTATTGGAGATTTAGTTTCAGGTCCAGGAATCCCAACTGGTGCAACAGTAGTTTCAACAACAGGAACAACAATAGTAATGTCAGTTAATGCCGTTTCAACTTTAGTCGGAATTGTATTTTCGACAGGCCTTGGTATTCCAGCTGGAAGTAATAATGATTTATATACTGGTGAGCGATTCTGGATTTTGGGTAAATCAAGTCCATTGTCTCCATCAATTCAAGCGAATACTACTTCAGCATCAACTATTATAACTGGAGTAACAAGTACTGCAGGGATCTTAGCCGGACAATCAATTTTTGGAGCTGGTATTGCGGCAGGAACTACTGTTGTTTCAGTTGTATTAAATACTTCAGTAACTATGAGTGCTGCTGCTACTTCTACAGTTGTGGGAAATAATATAACTTTTAATTATCCTTTAACTGCATTAACATTTACTTTAGCATATGATGAGCGACCATGTTTAAATGGTAGTTCTCCTTGGACCTGTGCTGACAGAACTTTAAATCCATTACGTCCTCAACCTTGGTATAAACAATTTACCCCTTCTGTTCAGGAATCTTGGAAACGTCTTTCTTTCTCAGTTCCAGTTGCTACTCCTTACACCTTTGGAACTTTCCAAAATCTTGCTGCATCATTACCAAATACTAATTTAAATGCAACGGTAAATAATTATCCTTGGATTTATGGAAACTATACACCTTGGGCAATTACAACCCAAAGTAATCCACTACCAATTGAATTGGTTTCTTTCGAAGCAAATTTAAAAGGTGAAGATGTATTGTTAAATTGGTCAACAGCAAGTGAGAAAAACAATGATTTCTTCACTATCGAAAGGACTCTTGATTTTGAAAAAATTACAGACGTTTCGAAAGTAAGTAGTTACGGAGATGGAAATAGTTCAAGTCTTCAAAATTATTCAACTTGGGATTTCGAACCAGTAAAAGGTGCTATTAACTACTACCGTTTACGTCAAACGGATATTGATGGAACAACAACAATATCTTCTGATTATGTGCCTGTTCGTATAGGTTTACAATCAGTATTTGAAATTAAATATGTAAATATTGATAATACTATTGATGTAATATTTGACTACGATTCGGATGCTCCAGTGTACTATACCTTATATGATATCACAGATAAAATTGTATCTAGAGGTAATGGATTAGCTGCAAAGCAAGGAATTAATATGTTGAAAATAGATGGTTCTCAATTAGCACGTGGTATGTATATGATTTCATTACGTAATAACCAAAAAGTTATCTCTCGTAAATTCGTTTACTAAATAAGAGTAAATCCAATAAAACCCTGAAGTCTGACAAAGTCAGACTTCAGGGTTTTTTAATACAATTAAATTGTGTTTTTTTTAATTTTCTGATTAGTTTTGCTAGACACTAATTACTCACATGAAAAAACATCTTACCTTATTATTATTCTTTGGTGCATTGATGATTGCTAATGGTTCTTCCATTAACTATTGGACTATGATTTCAGCAAATCAAGCCGAAACTTACGGAAATCAAGTTATCAAAGTTAACACCTGTAAATATTACGTTTTAGATATCGCATCTTTAACCACTTTTTTACAAAAAGCTCCAATGGAGAGAACCAATAAAAAGCCGTTACTTTTAGAGTTGCCAATGCCTAACGGTGAAATGCAGCAATTTTTAATTGTTGAATCTCCTATTATGGAAAAGGGTCTTCAAAATAAATATCCAGAAATAAAAACCTATTCAGGGCAAGGAGTAACCGATCAAACAGCTACCATAAGAATTGATATAACTAGTAGTGGTTTTCATGCAATGATTTTATTAGCAGATGAATCTGTTTTTATTGATCCTTTAAATTTTACAACAAATCAGGCGTATATGGTTTACTTAAAGTCGGAAACTATAAATACGCATAAGAATGTATGTAATTTCAAATCTGATGATGAACTAAATGTACTTAATAAAGCAGAGATAGCAAGAGTTACTAATAATCCAAATAATTCTGTTTTAAGAAATGCAGGAGACACGCTACGAACTTATCGTTTAGCGCTTGCTTGTACTGGTGAATATGCACAGTTTTTCGGCCCTAATCCTGTTCCAACAAAAGCAACAACGTTAGGTCATATGGTTACTTCTGTAAACAGAGTAGTGGGAGTTTATGAGAAGGAAGTATCTATTCGATTAGTACTTATTGCAAATAATGATACACTTATAAATTTAGATGGAACAACTGATCCTTACGACGATGCAAATGGGTCAACGATGTTAGGGCAAAATCAATCTACTGTAAACATAAGAGTGGGACCAGGCAATTATGATATTGGCCACGTGTTTAGTACTGGTGGAGGTGGTATTGCAGGCTTGGGCGTAATTTGTAATATTGGGCAAAAGGCAAGAGGAGTAACTGGTTCACCAGCCCCTGTTGGAGATCCTTTCGATATTGATTACGTAGCACATGAAATGGGTCATCAGTTTGGTGGTAATCATACTTTTAATTCAAGTACTGGAAGTTGCTCTGGTAATATTTCAACGAGTTCTGCTTACGAAACTGGAAGTGGAAGTACAATTATGGCTTATGCTGGTATTTGTTTGACAAATGATTTACAACCGCATAGTGATGCATACTTTCATACAAGGAGTTTCGATGAAATACGTAACTACACAACAAATACAGGTGCAACAGGAAATTCATGCCCAGTAAAAACTTTAACAGGAAATAATCCTCCTATCATTACTTCTATAGGCTCAAATTATACTATTCCTAAAAGCACACCATTTGTTTTAACTGGTGCGGCTAACGATCCTGATGGTGACCCAATGACCTATTGTTGGGAGGAATTTGATTTAGGTCCTGGAACAAATTTAAATAGTCCTTCTGGTAATTCTCCAACAGTACGTTCATTTAGTCCTTCCGTTAATCCATATAGAATAATTCCAAATTTAACCGCACTCAATAATAATACTGTTACAAAGGGAGAAATATTACCAGCGTATGCTCGTACATTAAAATTCCGACTAACAGTTAGAGATAATCGTGCTGGTGGAGGTGGAGTAACTTATGATCCTGGATTCGTTACTTTAACTGTTGATGGAACTAAAGGGCCATTTTTGGTTACTCAACCGAATACAAATTTAACTTGGGCAGGATCAAGTATGCAAAATGTTACTTGGGATGTGGCCAGTACTGATTTGGCTCCTATTTCAACAAGTAATGTAAATATTTTACTCTCTACAGATGGTGGATTAACTTATCCAACAACATTAGCTACTGGGGTTCCTAATAATGGATTAGCATCGGTGTTAATTCCAAACGTTGCAACAACAACTGCAAGAATAAAAGTGGAAGCAGTGGGTAATATATTTTTCGATATCTCCAACATAAATTTTAAAATAACAAATACTATTGGAGTTAACGAAAATAATTTATCATTTGAAAGTGTAAACGTTTACCCTAATCCGTCTACTGGCGACTTTAATCTTTCTTGGGCAGGAAAATATCAAGGAGTAATTAACTTAAGAATATTTAATATCCAAGGTCAAGAGATTTTTTCTCAAAAAATCAATAAACAAAGTAATGGGTTTATTTTCCCGTTTCACCTTGATAAAATTGCTAAAGGAATTTATACTTTAGAAGCAAGCACCTCAGAAGGGAATATAGTTCAGAAATTAATAATCCAATAATATTCCAAAAAGTACTTCGCTATTTAAACCCTGAGGTTTTTTTAACTTCAGGGTTTATTGTTGAATGCCAAATTAGATTTCATACATTTGAGAACTATTGAATAATTAAATTATGCTTATTCTGCGAAAAATCTTTTTTTTCTTGTTAATCATTGTTTTACTAGCAGTGTTTTCAACGCTAGTGTACTTGACCTCACAAAAACCTCAATACGCAGGCTCAATCCAACTTCAAGGTTTGAAACAACAAGTTGAAGTTAAATATGATTTTTATGGTGTACCACATATTTATGCAAGTAATGAATCCGATGCCTATTTTGGATTAGGTTATGTTCATGCACAAGATCGTCTTTTTCAAATGGAGATGACAAGAAGAGTGGCATCAGGTCGGCTATCAGAAATTCTAGGACCCGATTTTATTAAGATAGATGCTTTCTTTAAAACGTTAGGATTAGAACAACATGCAAGGCAGTCAGCTAACTTGTATTTAAACGCTGATACTAGTTCATTTCAAAAATCAGCAAAGGCATATCTTGCTGGATTAAATCAGTTTGTAGCAAACGGAAGAATTCCAGTTGAATTTAAAATGCTGGGAATCCCAACAAAAGAATTTACTACTGTTGACATGTATCTTGTTTCGGAATTTATGGCTTTTAATTTTGCTATGGCATTT
>JANPGA010000386.1:0-2630 GCA_031423735.1 Bacteroidota bacterium
AGTTATCACTCCTGGTGTTGCCTTCAGTGATAAAATACTTGATCATAAATCAAATAATTTTTTAGCAGCAGTTTATTCAAATCAAGAAGGTTATTTCGGGTTGGCATTATTAGATGCAAGTACCGGAGAGTTTTTAATGGCGGAAGGAAATAGTGATTATATCGATAAATTATTGATGAGTTTCAGCCCTTCTGAAATTTTAGTTCCTCGTCAAAAGTTAAAAGCATTTGAAGAACGTTACGGAAATAAATTTTACACCTATGCATTAGACGAATGGATTTTCCAATCTCTTTTTGCGAAAGAAACATTACTTAAGCATTTCGGCACTGCGTCATTAAAAGGGTTTGGTATTGAAGATATGGAAGCCGGTATTATTGCCGCGGGTGCAACACTTCATTATTTACAACAAACCCAACATGATTTATTAGGCCATATTAATGCTATTTCACGTATCGATGAAGATAAATATGTTTGGCTTGATCGTTTTACAATTCGTAATCTTGAATTAGTAAGTTCTCCACACGATCGTGCGAAAACATTGTTGGATGTAATGGATTTTACAGTTTCGCCAATGGGTGCAAGGTTATTGAGGAGGTGGTTGCTCATGCCTCTGAAAGAACAACAATTAATTAATGACCGACTTGATGTTGTTGATTATTTTACCAAACAATCTTTATTTGGTGATCAGTTAGAATTGCAATTGAAATTAATCGGTGATCTTGAAAGACTAACTTCTCGAATAGCAATAAGAAAACTTTCTCCTCGCGAAGCATCTCAAGTTCGTAGAGCATTAAATGCAATTCAACCTATAAGGGATCTTTGTGATAAAACAGAACAACCAACCTTAATAGCCTGTGGTGAATTAATAAATCCATGTAATAATTTATTACAACATTTAACTAAAGCATTAGTGGATGATCCAACATCTCATATTGCAAAAGGTGGCGCAATCAGAAAGGGTTATGATTCTATTTTAGATGAACTTCGCTCATTGTCATCTGAAGGAAAAGATTATTTACTTAAAATTCAACGCGAAGAAATTGAACGAACAGGAATCACTTCTTTAAAGATAGGTTTTAATAATGTTTTTGGATATTATATTGAAGTTACAAATACACATAAAGATAAAGTTCCAAGTGGTTGGATTCGCAAGCAAACATTAACAAATGCTGAGCGATATATTACAGAAGAACTCAAAGAATATGAAGAAAAAATATTAGGTGCGGAAGAGAAGATTTTAGCAATTGAAGATCGTTTGTTTTCTGAATTGGTAACCGCAATGACAGAGTATATTCCTGCACTTCAACAAAACGCTTCTCAACTTGCTCGATTAGATTGCCTTCTTTCATTTTCAAGAGCAGCAGTAAAAAATAATTATGTTCGCCCACATCTTAATGATGGTTTTGCATTAGATATTAGAAGCGGCCGTCATCCTGTATTAGAGCAACAATTGCCAATAGGTGAAGCGTATGTTCCTAATGATGTTTATCTCGATAAGGATCAACAACAAATTATCATGATTACAGGCCCTAATATGGCTGGTAAATCGGCTTTGCTACGACAAACAGCATTAATTGTTTTAATGGCTCAATCTGGTTCGTTTGTTCCAGCACAGCATGCGGAAATCGGAATTATTGATAAGATCTTTACTAGGGTAGGAGCGTCTGATAATATTTCACAAGGTGAATCAACTTTTATGGTGGAGATGAATGAAACGGCAAGTATACTTCATAATATTTCAGCAAGGAGTTTAGTTTTACTTGATGAAATAGGAAGGGGTACAAGCACCTACGATGGAATTTCAATCGCATGGGCAATTGCCGAATTTCTTCACGAGCATCCAACTGCACAACCTAAAACATTATTTGCAACGCATTATCATGAGCTAAATGAAATGACTTCCCGTTTTGAACGAATTAAAAATTATAATGTCTCCATTCGTGAAAGCGGTAATCAAATATTATTTTTAAGGAAATTGGTTCCTGGCGGAAGTGAACATAGTTTTGGAATTCATGTTGCCAAAATGGCTGGCATGCCAGCTCAAGTTCTTCGTCGATCTCAACAGATGTTAGAAACTCTTGAAAAGGCACATAGTAATACCGAATTGATAAAAGCTTCTTCCAATAAACAGCAATTAGATCAGTTTCAACTCAGTTTTTTTCAACTCGATGATCCATTATTAGAGCAAATTCGAGATGAAATATTCAATATTGATGTCAATATTCTGACGCCTGTGGAAGCATTAATGAAGTTAAATGAAATTAAGAAGTTGATAACGAGGGAGAAAGTAAAGATAAGTAGCTAAAATTTGCTGGTATGTCTATATAAACCTATTTTTGTCCTCCGAAAAAACCTGTTGTCGTTAATTGGTTTTGAGTATCGTTCTTAAAAACTGCGAATTAGCTCATCTCGTTAGCTATCGGGAGGTAGAGCAGAATAGCATAAATTGGTAAGTGATATTAAAAAATTGCGAAAGTAGCTCAGTTGGTAGAGCGCGACCTTGCCAAGGTCGAGGTCGCCGGTTCGAACCCGGTCTTTCGCTCAAAAGCCCTCCGCAATGAGGGCTTTATTTTTCGGGGAGGCTAAAGGGTAAATTGTTACTTTTGCGCCTCTCAGAAATTAGTTCTTTG
>JANPGA010000387.1:0-2045 GCA_031423735.1 Bacteroidota bacterium
ATTAAAAGACATTTTAACTCAAAAAAAACACGACAAGAATAAATATGAAATTCTACAAAGCCTAACGCAATTGAGTTCTTTTATTAATGGCTTAGATGAATATATTAATTCAGAAGGGAAGCAGGAAATCATAATGAATAATGAGGTGTTTACGCCATTTTTAATGCAAATGATTCCTGCTATTCAATTATTGGACATTAATATTTTATTACCAAAATCATTACAAGGTATTTTAAAGCCTAAAGCGAGTATTAAAGTTAAAAAGAAAAGTGGAGGAAAATCATTTTTGCAGCTAAACCAGTTACTTGATTTTGATTGGCAAGTGGCTATTGGCGACACCCTAATGGATGAAGCAGAGTTTAAGAAATTACTCAAAAAATCAGATGGATTAATCAAATACAAAACCAATTACATATATGTAAACCAATTTGATTTAGAAAAAATACACAAACATTTTACGAGTACTAAAGAGTTAACAGCCTTTCAAATGCTGCGAGCAGCCCTAAGTGGTGAATATTTAGGTAGTAAAATAGGATTAACAGACGATGTAAAAAAATTAATTAAAGAGCTAACTAATTTTAACGAAATTGCTTTGCCAAAGGGCATTAAAGCTCAATTGCGTCCATATCAACATCGTGGTTATTCGTGGATGTATCGAAACGCACAAATTGGTTTTGGTTCCGTTTTAGCAGATGATATGGGTTTAGGTAAAACTCTTCAAGTAATTACAACTTTACTAAAATACAAAGAAGATGGATTTCTTGAAAATGCAAAAGCGTTGGTTGTTGCACCCACCGGATTGTTAACAAACTGGCAAACCGAACTCGAAAAATTTGCACCAAGTTTAAAAGTAAAAATTTATCATGGAGCTAATAGAAAAATTGAGAAAGATTTTGATGTGCTTATTTCTTCTTATGGTATTGTGCGTAGTGATGCTAAAGAATTAAAAAAGAAAAATTGGCATACCTTAATTATTGATGAAGCCCAAAACATTAAAAACATAAATACCGAACAAACAAAAGCTATTAAGACCATTGGAGCATCTAATTTTATTGCTATGAGCGGTACACCAGTAGAAAATCGTCTGAGTGAATTATGGAGTATAATGGATTATAGCAACAGGGGCTTTTTAGGTAACCCCAAGGAGTTTAATGATACTTATGGTAATCCTATTGAACAATATAATGATGTAGCGGTTGCTGAAAAATTAAAGAAAGTAACCGCTCCATTTATGATGCGAAGGCTCAAATCTGACAAAAATATTATTTCTGATTTACCAGATAAAATAGAAATGGATTGCTACTCTACCTTAGCAAAAGAACAAGCAAGTTTGTATGAAAAAACATTGGAAGAAGCGCTGAAAGAAATTGAAGGTATACAAACCATAGATAATAAAACATTATTCGTTCGCCAAGGATTAATTTTACAAATGATTTTGGCATTAAAACAAATTTGTAATCACCCAACGCAGTTTTTAAAAAATAATGTTTTAGATGCTTCAATAAGTGGGAAATTGGAATTACTATTTGATAAATTAGATAGCATTGTTGAAAGTGGCGAAAAGGCATTAATTTTTACACAGTTTACTGAAATGGGAAATTTACTAAAGCATTTTATTAAAGAGCGATACAAAGAAGAGCCTTTATTTTATCATGGTGGTTGTAATTTAAAACAACGTGCCAAAATGGTAAATGGCTTTCAAAATAACAGAGCCGAAAAAATATTTATTCTATCATTAAAAGCGGCCGGTACAGGGTTAAATTTAACAGCAGCTAATCACGTTATTCATTACGATCTATGGTGGAACCCTGCCGTAGAGACACAAGCAACAGATAGAGCCTACCGTATTGGCCAAAAAAGCAATGTGATGGTTCATCGTTTTATTACTAAAAATACGTTTGAAGAACGCATTAACGAAATGATACAAAGTAAAAAAGCTTTGGCGAATATGACAGTTGCCACAGGCGAAAATTGGATTGGAAATTTAAGCAATAAAGAATTGAAAAACTTATTTGAGATAAATTAAGCATTTTACTTATTCTATG
>JANPGA010000388.1:0-16081 GCA_031423735.1 Bacteroidota bacterium
TTTTAATAATTTTTCAATTTTTACTAAAAAAAAGCCGGAATTTGCCTCATTTTAGACATATTCCGACTTTTTGAATTAGAAATCTCTCAATTTCCCCTCATTTTTTCTTTATGTTTAGTGATTTGTTTGCGTAAAGACTCAACAGCGGAATCAGTAGCTTCTTCAAAAGTTTTGCACTGCTCTTTTGCAAAATGCGTCTTTCCTGGAGTATTTACTTTAATCTCTGCAATTTTATTTGACTTCTCATCGGCCTTGTCAAGCCTTAAAAAAACTTCACTATCGATGATGTCTTCATAAAAATGATTTAATTTTTCTACCTTTTCTTCAACAAACTCTAGAAGTTTGCTATCTGCATCAAAATGGATCGACTGAACCTTAACTTTCATATGCTTTAGTTTTTATTGGTTATGCTTTTGGGAAAGCTTGTTTATATATTTCTTTCAATTTCTCAATTGAATTATGGGTATATACTTGTGTGGCGGCTAAACTACTATGTCCTAAAAGTTCTTTAATTGCATTAATATCTGCTCCATGATTTAACATCGATGTTGCAAAACTATGCCGCAAAACGTGAGGACTTCTTTTTCTTCCAGTAGATACTATACTTATCATTGCTTTCACCCTTCGGTAAACGAAAGTGGGTGACATTTGGTTACCCTTATTATCTGGGAAAACAAAATCATGATTTACATCATGATGAATTAGAAAATCATTGCGGATTAATAGAAACTCAGTTAAGACTGATTTGAAATTCATAGTTATTGGAATCATCCTAACTTTATTGCGTTTACCTAACACTTTAACTGTTAAATTAAACAAATTAATATCAGTAATTTTTAAATTTATTAATTCAGAAAGTCGGACTCCTGTTCGGTAAAAGAAATCCAGAATTAATAAGTCTCTGGTTGATTCAAACGCATTTTCTTCATCAATATTGGGCTTTAGCAATAAGGCCATTTTATTGTCATCTAAATATTCAGGAAGTTTTTTTGAAACCTTTGGAGCCTGTACTTTCAACATAGGGGTGCGTTCAATACGTTTCACTTTCACTAAAAATCGATAAAACGTTCTAAGAGTAGTTACTTTTCTACTTACCGAACGAGGATCTAACCCAAGCTCCATTAAAGAAACAATCCATGATCGAATTATAAAATGTGTAGATGCCCCTGCATCATCCATTTGATACTGTGCTTGTAAATAATCGTAATATTGAGTTAAGTCTATTGTGTAGGCTACAATAGTATGTTCGGAAAAACGCTTTTCGAATTTAAGAAATGACAGGAAACGCTCTTTATCGTTCACCATAATAAGGTATGACCATAAAGATAGACTTAAAATAAAGATTATGGGCAAAAAAAAATCCGGAGTTATAAACTCCGGATTTTAATAATTATTTATAACTACAGACCTAAAAAGGTAGAAGTTAAATGATTCTTATAAATTGCCTTTTTTATAGTTGTACGACGTGAAATAGATGGCTTTTCAAAAGCTTGACGTGCGCGTAACTGCTTGATAATGCCTGTTTTCTCGAATTTCTTTTTGAATTTCTTAAGAGCCTTATCGATTGTTTCGTTTTCCTTAATTGGTACAATAATCATGTTAAATATTTTCTTTGGGACGGCAAATTTACAATTCTTTTCTATTTATCCAAGATCTTTTACAAAAAAATCTATTTAAAGTTTCAAAATCATCAATATCCAAATGTTGTATACATTTTTGCTTCATCAAAAATTAGGTTAGAAAAAGCAGAAATGTGTAATTGATGTAAAAATGCTATTCTTAAGGCAATAAATTAACACAATTACCTATTTTTGAAGGACACAACAAAACAATGAATTCTATTTCCTTTTTTCCTGTTTGGAGCACTTTAATTTATTTTGACATTTTTCGCTATCCACTACGTGAAGACGAAATAGCTCGTTTTTGCCATGGTGAACAATTAAATAGAATTGAAATAAGGCAAGTATTAAATGAACTTATTAATGAAGAACTAGTTTATCAGATTGGAGATTACTATTGTTTAAGAAACGATCCAGAATTAATTGTTCGTAGAGAAAGTGGAAATGCTAGAGCTATTAATAAATGGGAAAAAGCAAGATCCTATTCTAAATTAATGAGTAGATTTCCATTTGTAAGAGCTGTTTGGATTTCAGGATCACTCAGTAAGGATTTTATGGATGAACATTCTGACATCGATTATTTCATCATCACCAAACCAGGACGATTATGGTTAACAAGAACTTTTTTAATTCTATTCAAGAAAATCTTTTTACTTAATTCACATAAACACTTTTGCGTAAATTACTTTATAGATGAAGAAAATCTTCAAATAAAGGATAAAAATCTTTTTACTGCAACTGAACTTCTTACCTTAAGACCTCTAACCAATGAGGCACTTTATGAAAAATTTCTTGCACAAAACCCTTGGACCAACCATTACTTACCTGGCTATAGAGCATTACCTTTTGAAGTATTATTTGATCAAAAAAAATCTAAATCACAAAAAACATTCGAATATCTTCTTGACTTTCTTCCATTGAAAAATATAGATTCATTTTTCATGAATTTCACTAAAAAATATTGGTCGAAAAAATTTAATACAATTCCTGATCAATTAAAAGAACAACAATTACGCTCAGAAAAAAATGTTTCAAAACATCATCCGCAAGGTTATCAAAATAAGGTGATGAAAGTTTATAATCAACGAATTCAACAAAGTCCGGATTGGATTTTGAACAATGCAAAGAATGAAGAAGTGATAGCATGAAAAAAATATTAATTACTCATAGCTATTTTTTGCATCTTGATCAGAAACAATGGAAGCAACAACAACCCTATCCTCCTCTAGGAACTTTAGTAGCATGTTCCGTTTTACGTGATGAAGGATATCAGATAGCTTTTAACGATTCAATGTTTTCCAAAGACCTATTAACTATTGAAACAAAAATCGAAACCTATTTGCCTGATATTTTTATTATTTACGATGATGGCTTTAATTACCTAACAAAAATGTGTTTGACAAACATGCGTGAAGCAGCTTTTGAAATGATACGTTTTGCTAAAAGTAAAAATTGTAAAGTAATTGTAAGTAGTTCCGACAGTACTGATCAATTTGACTTGTACTTAAATCATGGAGCAGATTTTATAGTTTTCGGTGAAGGAGAAGAGACCTTAAAAGAACTTGTAAATTCAATAGAAAAGAAAGAAGCTAGCTTTGATAGCATCAGCGGAATTATATACAATAAAGAAGGTAAAACTATTCATAATCCGAAAAGAGTTGTAATGAAGGAGTTGGATAGCTTGCCTTTTGCTGCGTGGGACTTATTAGAAATTGAACCTTATCGTGAAGCATGGAAACGAAGCAAAGGTTACTTTTCTTTAAATATGTACACAACAAGAGGTTGCCCTTATCATTGTAATTGGTGTGCAAAACCGATTTATGGCAATAGGTATAATGCTAGAAGTCCGAAACATGTTGTTGATGAATTAAAAATGTTACATGATAAATTTAAGTTTGATCATATTTGGTTTTGTGATGATATTTTTGGTCTAAAGCCCGGATGGGTTAATGAATTTACAAATGAAATAATAAGACAAAATTTAAAAATTAATTTTAAGATTCAATCAAGAGTAGATCTTTTATTGATTGAAAATAATGTTAAAGCTTTAGCTGAGGCTGGATGTGATGAAGTTTGGGTAGGTGCCGAAAGTGGCTCTCAAAAGGTACTAGATGCAATGGATAAAGGAACAAAGATCGAACAAATTGCTGAAGCCGCTGCACTACTAAAAAAGCATTCTATTAAACCTTGTTTCTTTATACAGTTTGGATATCCTGGAGAAACCGTTGATGACATTAAATCAACAATAGACATGGTACTTAACTTAATGCCGCATGATATTGGAGTTTCAGTTTCCTATCCATTACCTGGAACTCAGTTTTATGAAAGTGTAAAAAATGAACTTTCCGAAAAAAGTAATTGGACAGATTCTGACGAATTGTTATTGATGTTTAAAAATAAATATCCACCTATTTTTTATAAAGAATTACAACGCTATTTACATAGAAGATTTAGATCAAAACAATCGCAGGAGATGTTGCAACAATTATTAAATCGCAAACAAGCTTTTAATATTAGATCATTAAAAAAAGCATTGTCGATAGGAATACATTTTCCAGCTTCAAGATTAGCACATAAGAAATTATTAAAACACGAACCTGAATTGTAAAATGCTAGCATCTAATTTAACCACGAAAGTGGCGGAAGCATTTACAAATCAATCTATAATTTTTGATGAGATCGATAATAATAATCCACTACTTTTAAAATTACGTACTCAAGTAAGAGGTCATGTGTGTAACTATCTTAAAGATGGTGATTCTCTACTCGAACTAAATGCAGGAACTGGATTAGATGCATTATATTTTACAAAAAAGTTCAAAATAAAAATTCATGCGATAGATATATCAGAAGGAATGCTACATCAGTTCAACCAAAAGATAATTAAAGAAAATCAGGAAGTTAATATTACAACTCAGCACCTTTCATATTTAAATATCAATGAACTTTCTTATCGTAATTTTGACTATGTATTCTCAAACTTTGGCGGATTAAATTGCACTTCCAAATTAAATAATGTAATGAATCAATTGCCTCAAATTTTAAAGCCAGGTGCGATTTTAACTTTTGTGATTATGCCTCCATTTTGTCCGTGGGAAATTTTATGGATTTTTAGAAGTAATTTTAAAAAGGCATTTAGAAGATTTAAAAAAGGAGGAAGTGATTCGATAGTAGAAAATACCGTTTTCAAAACTTGGTACTACTCCTACTTCTCCTTAAAAAAAATGTTGGGAAAACAATTTAAACCATTAGATGTTGAATCAATGTCGTTAGTATTTCCTCCACCTCAATCTACAAAATTTGCAAAGAAATATCCTAAACTACTTTTAACTTTAGAAAAGGTTGATAAAATAATTCGACATATTCCTCCATTTAAAAAATGGGGAGATCATTATATCGCAAGCTTTCAATTTAATCCTTAGTTTTTATGAAATGGTTCGAAGCATGGGTAAATACTCAAAACCTAATTTTACTTGATGGAGTTTGGCAATCATCTTCGCAAAAGAATTCTTCTTTTGTTGATGCATACCTTGAAGTAAGAAAAAAAGAAAATAGAATTTATACAAATCAAGAATTAAAAACGCTTCCTAAAATTAAATCATCACATCCATTAATAAAAGAATGGAGTATTAGAGAAAAAAGTTTAAAGAAACTTATAGAATGGCTTCCATCTTCTAATACCAAACAAACGATTTTAGAAATTGGATGCGGGAATGGATGGTTAAGTGCTAACATTACAAAGAATACAAATTATGAATTATTCAGCCAGGATATAAATTTACCTGAACTTACACAAGCAGCAAGAGTATTTGGATTTCAAAATCCAAAATGGATTTGTTATGATATTGAAAATTGCAATTTCCCTGCGAACACTTTTGATCAAATAATTTTCGCGAGTAGTTTACAATATTTTGAAAATCCAAAATTGATTATTGATCTTTTAACACCAACTTTAAAACATAAGGGTTGCATTCATATTATCGATAGTCCTTTTTACAACAACCTAAACGAATCCCAAGAGGCGCATTCAAGAACAACTACCTATTATGAATCTTTAGGTCATCCGTCATTAGCAAAAAACTATCATCATCACTTACTAAAAGATTTTATAGATATTGGATTTAAAATAAAGTGCAAACCAAAAAACAATTTAATATCCAAACTTGCAGGTGCTAGCAATCCGTTTTATTGGTTGCAACTTTTGAAATAAATTATACCGTAGGGAACACTACGTGGGATATTAAGAATTAAAAATTACGAATTACGAATTACGAAATAAATAATGTGTTAGATAAAATTCTAATCTATGATTGCAATCAGAGGTGTGTGGTTGGGGTCAAGGGTAAATGAATTAAAAATTAAAAATTACGAATTAAGAATTACAAAGAAAAGTGTGCGGTTGGGGGAAATTAATTAAGAATTAAAAAATAAGAATTAGAAATTATTAAGTTGGGTGTGCGGTTGGGGTCAAGGGTAAATGAATTAAAAATTAAAAATTACGAATTAAGAATTGCAAAGAAAAGTGTGCGGTTGGGGGAAATTAATTAAGAATTAAAAATTAAGAATTAGAAACTATTAAGTTGTGTGTGCGGTTGGGGTCCAGCGAAAGAGCGAACCGACAATTGGTTAACCGAATAAGTAAGTAGAAGAAATTGCCAATTGTATTTCACTTAATAGCGAATATAGAAAGTAATAAGTTTAATTGTTGGTTGGTTTCGGTGGCGCCTTTTTCTTTGGTTTGTTTCTTTTGGACACGCAAAAGAAATGAACAAACAAGATAAGGATTCGCAACTTTTATTATTGCCAAAATCATTAAAGATGCAAGTATCAAAATTCATTCAAACGAAAAATTAAAATTGTATACAAAATAAATTATTTAAATCCTGCCTAAGAAAGAAGAAGTGTACTACTTAGTAAATCAAAATAAATCTTATAATAATGTGCGACTAGAAGACTTTTTCTAAAATGTTCCTAATATAATGAAGATTTATCGAACAAAGTTTTGAATTGGAAACTCCCGATGGAAATTGCATTTTCAAATCAACTCATCTTCAAATCATCAAATCATCCTCAATTATACTGAAACAAACCTCTTAATTCTTTAACAGTGAGTTCGTAATCAGAAGATAATTTTGCTACTAATTCTTTTAAGCCTTGCAATTCTAAATTGCGTCCTTTATTTTCAATTTCACGACAAGTAATTCCTAATTTTTTAGCACCAATATTTAAACTTGTTCCTTTTAACTTATGCGCTGCTTGCCACATCTTTGAGTAATTTCCTTGCTCCAGTCCCTCTTCAATTTCCTTAATACTTTGAGGTGCTTGTGCTATAAACATATCAAGTACTTGCAATAAAAATCCAGGATCGGTTTGCTTACCAATATCCATTAAGCGATTTATTGCTTCCTGATCTAATAAAACATCCGCATGCACAATCATTTCTGTTTGCTTATTCTTCATATCATCAAGTAATTCATTTTCTTTCCCAACCCATTTAAGAAGCATACTTTCAAGATCTTGCAATGTTATTGGTTTTGTAACATAATCATTCATACCAGCCTTTAAACACATGTCCTTATCTTCAGGAGCAGCGAAAGCAGTCATGGCTATTATAATTGGTTGTTGATTTTCAGGAAGCTGTTTACGAATTTCACGTGTTGCCTCTAGTCCATCCATTTCGGGCATTTGCACATCCATAAACACCACATCATATCGATTTCGTATTACTGAATTTAGTGCTTTAACACCATCTTCAACAGTAGTAATAGAATATCCTAACCTACCAAATAATTTCGATGCTAACAAACGATTGATATCATTATCTTCAGCCAATAAAATATTTGCTGGAAATTGTTCTGCTATCTTTTCTGCTGGCAATAAAACTTTAGAGATAACAGGCTTTTCAATTGTTAACTTTTCGGATTTTTTTACTTTAATGGTAAAGAAAAATGAACTTCCTACTCCTACTTCACTTTCTACCCAAATTTTACCGCCCATTAAATTCACTAGTGTTCGGCAAATCGTAAGTCCTAATCCAGTTCCACCATATTTTCGATAAGTAGAAGAATCGGCTTGTGTGAATGCATCAAATAAATTTTCAATTTGTTTTGAAGAAATTCCTTTGCCAGTATCTTTAACTTCAAATTGCAATTCTAAATTTTCACCGGACACTTCAATGGTTTTTATGAAAACATTAATTGATCCATGCTCAGTAAATTTCAAAGCATTCCCAACAAGGTTCATTAATATTTGTCGTAATCTTGCCTTATCACCAATTACAACTTTTGGAAGTAAATCATCGTGTACAAATTCCAGTTTTAACTTTTTCTCTAAAGCTTTTCCGGAAAGAATAGTAAATGTTTCCTCCACAACTCCATTTAATTCGAATGGCGATTCTTCTAGTTGCATTCGATCAGCTTCAATTTTAGAGAAATCTAAAATATCGCTAATTACTTGTAACAATGATTCCCCGCTTAAACGAATGATATCTACAAATTCTTTTTGCTGAGGATTAAGATTGGTATTATCTAACAATTCAGAAATTCCTAGCAAGCCATTTAATGGAGTACGTATTTCATGACTCATCACAGCTAAAAATTCGGATTTAGCTAGAGTTGCTTGTTCAGCTTTCTCTTTTGCAATTAACAATTCCTTTTCTTGATTAATTCGGTTGGTAATATTTCTGGAGTAACAACTTACACCTATTACCAATTGCTGATCATTAATTACAGGATACAGAAAAATTTCATGTACTTCATCTCCTTCAATACCTTTACTTTCCTCTCTATAATTTATTGTTTGTCCGCGTAACACTTTTTGCAAACGATCTTTCCATTGTTGTTGAGCATCGATAGGTAATGCAGAACCGAATTCTTCTCCTAAATTTAATTCTCTTCCAAGTCGAGCAGAAATGAGTTGTTGAAAACGATGATTTATTACAGTTAATCGATCCAATGAATCAACAGAAAAAATTGCTTCATCTGTATTCTGAATTAACGCATAAAGATTTTCACGTGATAATTTTAAAGCTTCTTGTTCTTTACGTGCTGCGCTATTATCAACTGCAGTAATTACAACTGCCTTACGCGATGGAAGACTTGCTGCTAATAATTCAAGCGTTACTTGATTTCGATCTTTGCGTAAAACACGACGTTCAGTTCTTGCAACACGATAGGTTCCTTCTGCTAAAACTCTAAACCATTGTTCATGTTGGTAAGCTTCAGAAGTATGTACAATTGTTTCGAATCCTAATTCCTTTAATTCATTTACATCATACCCTGTTAAAGATGCGAAGGCTTCACTTACCTCGATAAATCGTTGATTGAAATCAATTACGGCAACAGCATCTGTAACCATTGGAATTAATCCTGAAGGAATTGGATCAATAACAGATGTGGAATAATTTGATGAACCACTTGATGATTCCTCTGTAGTTGCATGGTATTCTAAATGTGGAATTCCTTCAACATTATTTGGTAAAACTTTTTGATTTGAAATCGTAATATTTTCTGTAAGCTCAGCAAATCTGCAAAATAAATTTCCTTGATAAATACGGCTTATAGAAACACTTGTTGTAAATACACGTCCTTGTAAACTCCTACATTCTAAAGTTTTATTTACAAACGTATTATTATCAACAGCGTTAAGTAATAGAGTTACTTCTTCGTCTTCTAGTGGATCACGAAACAATAAATGAAACTGTAATTCATGAACAAAATTTTTACGATATAATCCAAATAAATTCAGCGCTTTTTGATTTGCTTCAATCGCTTGGAGGGAAATGCCATCAATGATAATCCATGCTTCAGGTTGTTGCTCAAAAAGGGTTTCGAATGATTGCTCTTTTTCTTTTGTTTGCTTTGATTTATTGAGACGGATATACAAAATAATTACCCCTAGCAGCAATAGCAGCATTAAAAAAACTAGAGGAAATAATACAGTGGCAGCGATCATGGCAATAGGTAACTTAGAAGCATATGCTTCACATCAATATTCTTATACGTAAAAATCTAAAAAAGTTACATTAACTTACCTTTTCCAATTCCACCTTTACAAAATCACATAATTCCTTAACGTATGAAGCTGAAAATTCGAAATTTATTCCAGCAGTTTTATAGATATCACCAATTGAACAGGTATATCCTAAACGTAAGGCGGCTAAATATTGCTGTAATGATTTTTGTTTATCAATATGAAAATTTCTCCACACAGCTATAGCACCTAATTGAGCGAAGCCGTATTCAATATAATAAAATGGCACTTCAAAAATATGCAATTGTTTCTGCCATAAATTTTCTTTTGCATCTTCAAGACCACTCCAATCTACTTCATTTCCTGAGAATCGCATATAGGTCTCTTTCCATGCTTGACGTCGTTCATCAGAAGTATGTTCAGGATTGAGATAAATCCAATGTTGAAATGCATCTACAGCAGCAATCCATGGAAGGCCTTTTAAAACATCTTGCAATTGTTTTTTTCGAGCGCGTGCAAGATCTTTGGGGTTAGGAAAAAAATCAGCCCATTGTTCCATAGAAAGTAACTCCATCGACATAGAAGCCAATTCAGCCACTTCACTAGGTAAATTTTTATAATCTACTAAATCAAGTTCTTTAGTTACAATTGAATGAACTGCATGACCACCTTCATGAACAATAGTTACTAAATCACGAAGAGAGTTCGTTGAGTTCATGAAAATAAACGGCAAACCTGTTTCATACAGAGGGTAGTTATAACCACCAGGAGCCTTTCCAATACGAGAATCTAAATCGAGACGCTTAGCATCTTGCATTGCTTGCATACAATCGCCTAAAAACGGGTCTAACTTTGAAAAACAGGTTATAGTTTTTCTCATCAAATCAGTAGCATCATTGGAAGGATGAAGGGGAGTTTGACCAATTGGCTCAGCGGATAAATCCCAAGGTCGTAACGCGTCAATCCCTATTGATTTTTTATGATTTTTTTCAATATAATTAACAAGAGGAACTACTTCTCTTGATACTGCATCATGAAATTTAAAACAATCTTCAGCTGTGTAATCAAACCGTCCTAGGCTTGCGAACATATAATCGCGAAAGTTTTTAAACCCTGCGTTTAATGCAATTTTATTTCGAAGTTTTAATAATTCATTGAACAAATCATCTAATCGTTCTCTATCTTGCAATCTACGTTTTAAAATTTTACGATAAACTTCTTCACGTTTAGTTCTATCATCACGCTCCAGAAAATTAGATGCTTGTTGTAAGGTTAATTCTTTACCATCAACTTCAACAGTCATTGCACCATTGATCGCTGCATATTCCTGTTCCTTAGTTTGCACTTCTGCAATTAAAGGCACATTTTCTTCGCGAAAAATTTCAACGCGCATTTTTATTTGACGAACTACAATATCAATACGGGCATCATTCAAATTAGAAAGAAAAGGAGATGATAACAACTTCAAATCTAAAGCATGACTTTGCGGGGAAATTAAGGGTTGGATTTCATTCACAAAAAGTATAAATGCATTTGCATATTCTTCATTTGTTGTATCACAACTTCTTTTAATATATCGCCACCCAAGGTCTTCTTCTAAAACTGCTTCTAACTCACTTCTATCAATAAGCCATTTCTTTAGATCAATAGCAGAAGATAAATTTCTTTTTAAAAGTTCTTTAAAGAAACCTTCAATATCCTTCCAAGAATTTATTACTAGTTGTGATGGCAAATACTGCCTAGAAACATCGGTAATAATTTCTTCTGCTTTTGCTAACATCTTGATAAATTACTTTTAGAAATGAGATTAATCGGATTATGAACTAAAGGTATCAGAAAAATTATTCTGCGCTTTTAGCTGACTTTTTTGCTGTTTTTTTTGCTGCTTTTGGTGCATCATCAGAACCAGCTTCAACAGTATCATCAGCTTTCTTTTTGCGAGCTACTTTTTTTGCCGGCGCATCTTCTGAAATGATAGTTGCTACATCCGAATCATCGGTTGATTTAGCTTTAGCCTTCTTTTTTGGTGCTTCCTCAGTAATAACTTCTGCTTCTTCAACAGCAACTTCTGCTTTTTCAAAAGTTACATTATCCTTAAGAAGCGAGTACCAAGCAAACATTTTACGAATATCAGAAACATGTACACGCTCTTCATCGAATTCTGGCAACACCTTTTTTAAGGTAGATTTAAGATCTGCTGGATCAGCCTTTGGTGAGATAGAAGAAGAAATGGCATCATTTTCTTTCATTTTCATGAACACCTCTTCTAAAGGCATATCTTCTTCCATCGTGTAAACACTAATGTCTTTCAGCATAATAATTCGTTGCATAGCTGAAACTGGTAATCGTTTTGCGTCAAGCAATCCTTCTACCACAAATCCGCCATTACGCATTTGGGCAACCATTTTAAATAATCCGGGCATACCGGGAATCGAAATAATTTTATCGAAGCTCATATTTTTTCATTGAAATTCAGCCGCAAAATTAGAAGAATAAGGGGAATATGGCAGAAGATTTATTAACAAACCGATAAATAGCTCATTAAATTGATGTTGAAGGAGTTTAAAAATTCATTAATTTATTGATAACATTAATTCTTAAGAGGAGAAAAAGGGCTTGATAACATTAAAATTTAGATATTTGCAAAATTCTGGATTTTAGGAATAATTTGCCTTTAAAATCTAATTTACGAAAACAGAAGGCATTAATTAACAAGAATTATGCGTAAAATTCAAAGTATAGCAATTTTAGGATCCGGAATAATGGGATCGAGAATTGCATGTCATTTTGCTAATATTGGAGTTAAAGTTTTACTTCTTGATATTGCTCCTAAGGAATTATTACCTGAAGAACAAGCAAAAGGACTAACCCTTGAGCATCCTTTAGTTAAGAACAGAATTGTTAATGCAGCTTTTCAAAGTACGCTAAAAGCTAATCCTGCTTCACTTTATAAAAAGAGTTTCGCTAGTAGAATTACTATAGGCAACTTTACAGATAACTTAAAAGACATTGGAAATTGCGACTGGATTATAGAGGTTGTAATTGAAAATTTAGATATTAAGAAAAAGGTTTTTGAACAAGTAGAACAATTTAGAAAGCCTGGTTCATTAATTACAAGTAATACTTCTGGGATTCCTATTCATTTAATGAATGAAGGCAGAACTGAAGATTTCAGAAAAAACTTTTGCGGTACCCACTTTTTTAACCCGCCAAGATATTTACGTTTATTAGAAATAATTCCAGGCCCTGATACTTCAAGTGAAGTTTTAGATTTTCTAATGCATTATGGTGATTTATTCCTCGGTAAAACCACGGTTCTTTGTAAAGATACTCCTGCCTTTATTGCTAACAGAATTGGAGTTTTTGGCATGATGGCGGTTTTTAATATTGTTGAAAAATTAGGACTAACTGTTGAAGATGTTGATAAGTTAACGGGTCCACTATTAGGTCGGCCAAAATCAGCAACTTTCAGAACAGGTGATGTTGTAGGGTTGGATACATTAGTTCGTGTTGCCGAAGGTGTATATCAAAACTGTCCAAACGATAGCCAGCGCGATCTCTTTCAACTTCCGGAATATATCCGTAAGATGGTTGATAATAAATGGTTTGGAGATAAAACGAAACAAGGTTTTTATAAAAAAGTTAAGAATGATGCAGGTAAAACTGAAATCTTATCATTGGATTTAAAAACATTAGAATATAAGTCACAAGTAAAAACCAAATTTGCAACCCTCGAGCAAACTAAATCAATTGATGATTTAAGAGAAAGGATGCGAATTTTTGTGAGTGGAAAAGATGTTGCAGGTGATTTTTACCGCGCGTCTTTTTATGGATTATTTCAATATGTTTCAGAGAGAGTTCCTGAAATTGCAGATGAAGTATATCGTATAGATGCCGCAATGGAAGCTGGATTCGGATGGGAGATTGGACCATTTGAAAGTTGGGATATACTTGGTGTAGAAACTTCTATTAAATCAATGGAATCTGCTGGAATTAAGCCCGCTAATTGGGTTTACGAGATGCTATCTGCAGGCTGCACTTCTTTTTATAAGAATGAAAATGGAATTCGATATTTTTATGATGTTTCTTCAAAATCTTATAAAGTTATTCCTGGACAAGAAAATTATGTACTTCTTCATCCATTAAAAAAGACAAAAACCGTTTGGAGTAATAGTGGTGCAAGCATTATTGATATCGGTGATGGTATTTTGTGTTGCGAGTTTCATTCAAAAATGAATACTATTGGTGGTGAAGTTGTTCAAGGAGTTAATAAAGCAATTGAACTAGCAGAAGAAAATTTTAGAGGGTTAGTTATTGGAAATGAAGGACAAAATTTTTCGGCAGGAGCAAATTTGGCGATGGTTTTTATGATGGCTATCGAACAAGAATGGGATGAAATTGATATGGCAATCCGTGTTTTCCAAAACATGAATATGCGCGTTAGATATTCATCGATCCCAGTAGTAGTTGCTCCTTTTGGACTAGCTCTAGGTGGTGGATGTGAAATGTCGTTACATGCTGATAAAGTTCAGGCTCACGCAGAAACGTATATTGGAATGGTTGAATTTGGTGTGGGATTAATACCAGGTGGTGGTGGATCGAAAGAATTTGCTTTAAGATTTGCTGATTCCATCCAAGAAGGTGATATCGAACTTAATTTATTAAGAGATAGATTTTTAACAATTGGCCAAGCAAAAGTTTCTACTTCGGCTGAAGAAGCCTTTGATTTAGGAATATTAAGACCAGGCATAGATGCTATTAGCTTGAATAAGAATAGATTAATTGCTGATGCTAAACGTTCGGCCATTGAATTAGCAGATGCTGGATATGTAAAACCAATTCAAAGAAAAGACGTAAGAGTACTAGGACGAAGTGGATTAGGGATGGTTTATGCAGGAGCAAACACCATGTTTAGCGGTCATTATATTAGTGAACATGATAAATTAATTTCTGAAAAATTAGGATATGTGCTATGCGGTGGAGATCTTTCTGCCCCAACACTTGTTTCAGAACAATATTTACTCGATCTTGAGCGACAAGTTTTTTTGTCACTTTGTGGCGAAAAAAAGACATTAGAAAGAATTCAATCAATATTGACTACAGGAAAACCACTTAGGAATTAAATAAGTTACTAATTTTAGCCGCCTCGAAAAACCATAAATAGTATGAATCGATTACGATTATTGATATTATTCTTGTTTGCATTGCCATTGTTTAGTCAAGCGCAATCAGAACAAAGACCGAAGTATGCTCCAGGAAAGGAGAAACATCGCAATAAAACTGATGAACTTGGACAGAAGCAAGGTCCATGGAGAACTTACAATGCTTTTGGTGATCTAATCAACGAAGTAGAGTACGTCAATGATGTTCGTCATGGAAAGTCAACACGCTATTATCCTTATGCCAAGGTAATGGATGAGCAAGACTACCAAAATGGAATCAAAGAAGGATCGTATAAAAGATATTTTTATTCAGGTCAGGTAAAACAAGAAGGCGAATATATCGCTGGTAAAAAAGAAGGTAAGTGGGTTCGTTATTACGAAGATGGTGAAGCTGCTTCTGAAGGATTTTACAAGAACAACCGACGAGATGGAGAATGGAAATCGATGAGTCGTAAAGGACAGATTACTTCTTCAACTACTTACAAAGACGGAGTAGATATGAAAGCTGCTGCCGACGATGCCAAGAAAAATGACGCTGCTAAAAAAGCTGCTGGAAAAAAAGGGGAAAAAGGAAAACCTGGTTCAACTCCCACTCCTTCTGGAGGAACATCACCAACTACAACACCTCCTAATACACCTGTAGACACAACTAAAAAGAAATAAATTAAAAGCCCCGCATAGCGGGGCTTTTAATTTTATATCCATTTTGAACCTAAAAAACCCAATCCTTAAAGGAGAGCTTTTAGAATTTATATGTTAATCTCTGAAAAATAATTTCCCTTTTAATAAAATTGCGAATAACATTTTCTTGAATTTAAAATTCAAGAGGCAATAATTAATAAATTTGCTTCTTTAAAAGTTATTG
This sequence comes from Bacteroidota bacterium, assembly GCA_031423735.1. Taxonomy (GTDB): domain Bacteria; phylum Bacteroidota; class Bacteroidia; order AKYH767-A; family OLB10; genus JANXSD01. Next base: position 15,618 of record JANPGA010000388.1, read on the forward strand.
ATCTATCATTCATTTAAATCACCATTCAAATTATGGAAGCATATATTCTAACGGGTTTTCGTTCCGCAGTAGGTAAGGCACCACGTGGTCAGTTTCGTTTTACTAGGCCTGATGATTTAGCAGTATCGGTGATAAAACATTTGATGGATGCCGTTCCCAATCTTGATAAAGAACAAATTGATGATGTGATTGTTGGCAATGCAACACCAGAGGCAGAACAAGGTTTAAATATTGGCCGGATGGTTTCATTGATGGGATTAAACACAGTTAAAGTGCCTGGGATGACTGTGAATAGATATTGTGCTTCAGGTTTAGAAACCATCGCGATTGCAGCTGCTAAAATTAAAGCAGGAATGGCAGATTGCATTATTGCAGGCGGTGTTGAATGTATGAGCCCTATACCTTTTGGTGGTTGGCGCATTGTTCCTAATTATGAGGTTGCAAAAAAAGTTAAAAAAGCAACT
>JANPGA010000389.1:0-2104 GCA_031423735.1 Bacteroidota bacterium
AGATGATCTACTTTTTCCATCAACTTCTCAATGATCAAAATTTTATCAGAAACTTTAGCTCCACCCATAATTGCTGTAAAAGGTTTCTGTGCATTATTTAAAACTTTTTCAGCATTTACAAGTTCACCTGCCATCACATATCCGAACATACTTTTGCCTTTAAATAGCTGAGCAATTACAGCTGTACTTGCATGTGCACGGTGAGCTGTTCCAAATGCATCATTCACATACACGTCGCCTAATGATGCAAGTTCTTTTGCAAAATCAAGATCTCCTTTTTCTTCTTGTTTGTGAAAGCGTAATTTTCGAGCAATAAAACTTCTCCTGCTTTCAATGATTCGGCAGCTTCTTTAGCAACATTTCCAACGCAATCACTTGCAAATTTTACTGGTCTGTTTAATAATTCTGCAATAGTATTAACAGTATGTTTTAATGAATATTTTTCTGTTGGACCTTCTTTCGGACGACCTAAATGCGACATTAAAATTACAGAACCCCCATCTTTTAAAATTTTATTGATAGTAGGCATTGCAGCCTTAATTCTTGTTGGATCAGTAACCATAAAATCACTGTTTAACGGAACATTGAAGTCAACTCTGATTAAAGCTTTCTTTCCAGAAAAATTAAAATTATCGACAGTTTTTAATTGCATATTATTTATTTTATTAGATCGATAAAATTAAGTCTTTGAACTGAATTATAAATTATTCTTAACAATTTTTTTTTCTGTCTTGATTACTCTCATGAATTCAAATTGCATAATTTTCAAATCGAGATATTCAGCATATTATTGTTTGCTATTTTTGCAAAATGTTATTTAGCCAAGTAATAGGTCAAGCAGCCGTAAAACAAAAATTAATTTCTTCTTGTCGTGAAGGAAGAGTAAGTCATGCTTTATTGTTTTTCGGACCTAAAGGAGCAGGTGTTTGGCCATTAGCAAATGCTTTTGCGCAGTATCTAACTTGTGAAAATCCAGGAATAGAAGATAGTTGCGGGGTATGTTTAGGATGTAAAAAAAATGCTAAAATGGTTCATCCAGATGTGCATTATGTATATCCTGTATTGACTAGCAAGAAGTTTAAGGAACCTAAAAGCACTGATTATGTGGTACAATGGCGAAATACTGCACTAAACAATCCTTATCTTGAATACAATGATTGGGTGGATGTAATTGCTGAAACTGAAACTAAGCAAGCAACCATTATGAAGGAAGAGGCTGCAGATATTATTCATAAAATAAATCTAAAAGCGTTTGAAGCACCTTATAAAGTGGTGATTATTTGGTTGCCTGAACGAATGAATGCTGTTGTAGCAAACAAATTATTGAAAAGTATCGAGGAACCACCCGATAATACTGTTTTTATTCTTGCTTCAGAACAGCGAGATTCTTTGCTTCAAACAATACTCTCAAGAACACAAATGATCAAAATTGGTCGTTTAAGTGATGACGAAATAGTTGAGGCCTTAATTCAAAGGCTACAATTAACAGACGAAAAGGCAAACGAAATCGCTCGATATTCGGATGGTAATTATCGAATTGCCTTGGAGTTAGCCTCTCAAGAACAAGGTGAAGGGAGTCATGAACAAGATTTTATTAACTGGATGCGACTTTGTTTTAATCCAAACAAATCAATGTCAGGATTGATGAATTGGGTGGAAGGGATGGCTTCTTCAAGTAGAGATCAACAAAAACATTTTCTTTTTAGTACAATCCAAGTGGTACGAGAGTGCTTGATGATGAATGTTTCGGGAGGCGAAATGGTGAAATTGGATCCTCAACAACAAGAAACTTTAGCGTTGTTTAAGCCCTTCATTAACAAAAAAAATGTCGATTCTTTCGTGTCTGAGTTAAATAAGGCTCATTTCCATGTGGAAAGAAATGCAAATCCTAAGATCTTATTCTTAGATTTGTCGTTGAAGATTAGCAAAATTCTTCAAATTAAATAATTAAGCTATTCCAATTAGCTTATGATAAATGGTAATTGAACATATAAACCTATAAATTATGGGATGTAGTACATGTTCAACTTCCACAACCGATTCAACTCCTGGTGGGTGCCAAAGCAATGGAACGTGCGGTACCAGCGGATGTAATAAACTGAAT
>JANPGA010000390.1:0-2862 GCA_031423735.1 Bacteroidota bacterium
GGAATAATTACTACTGTTTTTTCAGCTAGTTCATTAAGAAAAATATCTTCGAATCGTTGTTTGAACCGTTGTTGTAAATTGTCAAAAATTAGATCATCTGGACTAATTTGAGGCATGCTCATAGAGGCTATATCGAACATATAAATAGTAATTTGGAATCATAAATTTAATGAATTACTAATTACCTAGATCATTTTCGATAAATATTTTATTTTTTCAATGAAGATGGCCATAAAAAATGGGATGAAAAACATTTATGTTATTCATCCCTTTGAAATTCAAATTAATTTTACTCAAATACAATCCTGTTGGTGATCGTTTTTCCTTCATCAGTAAAGGAAATAAGATACAATCCCTTTGATAATTTACCTTTTTCAATTACTATTTTATCTTGATTGGTTGAGATTGAAATGCTTCTAATTATTTTACCTATAGCATCATATATTTCTAATTTAGAATTATTATGTATTGGAAAATTAATTGTGATTTTATCATTAGATGGATTTGGATATACATTTAGTTTATTTGTTAAATGTTCATTTATTCCTAAGGCGTTACAGCCCACCATCACTGCTAAAGCATCTAGTTTCCCATAACCATAATCGTTGTTAGGAATGGCTCCTGTAAATACATCTTGAACTGCGCAAAGTTTAACGCGCGTTTTATAATCATCCCATGTAGCAGTCGGGTTTTTCTGAAAATACAATGCACCGGTTCCTGCAACCACTGGAGCTGCTGATGAAGTTCCACCATCACGAATGTGAATGGAATCAGGTGCCAATTTATAAGGTTGGTTAGCAAGAAAAAAAGCAACACTTGAAAGTCGTAATGCAGATAATGTTACTTCTCCAGTACTGGTAATGTCAGGCTTAATTCTTCCATCACGTGTTGGACCTTTGCTTGATGTTACTGATAATTGTCCAACAGTGGTTGGGAATGTTTGAAGATTCCCATTTACATCGATATAACTATTTCTATTTACATATTGTCCGACTGTAATTACCTTATCGCTGCATTGAAAACTTGAACAAATAGTTTGATTTAAATCAGGAACAACGTAGCGTGTTATATTTGGATAAGCACTTGGCGCAGGCAAGGGAGAGCTTACCATTTCAAAACTCCATACATCAAATTTCCCTGTGCCCTTACTCATTAATCTATAAAAGTAATTTGTAGAATCAGGAGTTATATAATAAATCATACTGTACGTTCCACCCACCAATTGACTAACTCGTTGAACTAAGCCAAGACGATTTCCTGAAATGCTTTTTAATGTATCCTGACGTAAAACATTTAAATTAGGGATAACGCTCATCCATGATAATTGTCCACGATCTTCGTAAGTGGGAGTAATTTGATCCGCACCAATTGTAAATTGCACATTTTTTAAATTAGCAGTATCAGCCCACATTTCTATATAAATCCCGTTTGAACTTGATTTGTAGAACCAAGTAAATAAGGTATCATTAGTTGGGCTATGTTGAATATGAATTGGATTTCCGCCGGCATTTCCTGCTGCTGCAGCTAATGATCTTCCAGACTTTGCAGTTATGAGATTATCGATGGTTTGAGCGGTTAAATCTTTTCCATCATGTGATCCAAAATAAGTTCCAGCACTAATGTTTATTACACAAGGTTTGCCTGCAGAATCTGCTTTGTCATAAATGTAATTCACTGCATCGGCAACCGAGCTTAACCATACATCATCTGCTTTACTGAAATCAACCGAAACTGCAATTATATCTGCTTTTGGTGCTGCTCCTGTATATTCTACATGCGAACGTCCATTACTAGTTGCAATTCCTGAAACATGCGTTCCATGAGCTAAACCATCAACATGATTTGATGCATTTCCTGCATTTATATCGACAGATGAAAATTCTTGCCCGTATCCGTAAAGTGATGGTGTATTGGCTGCAACAGGTAAAAGATGATCCCAAATCCATAAAACACGTGTGTTTCCTAATGAATCTTTAAAATCTGGATGTGAAAAATCAATTCCCGAATCAATAATACCAACAATAACTCCTTCACCATCATATCCTTGAGGAAGTGGAGAAACACCTAAATGAACTTGGTCAATTTTATTATTGATCAGCATTTTATCATTCATTGGCTCTAAATCTATTCGTCCTTCTTCCATTCTAATTACGTTTGGATCATCAGCCAGCGATTTTAAAGCCTGCGAAGGAAGGTTTACGGATGCAATATTTCCAGCAGCATATTTAAAATGACCTCCCATTCGAACTACCTCTTCTTTGATATAAGGTACATTTCCTTTTATCAGAACAGAAATTGTTTTCTGCGTATTTGTCTCAAGTTGAGCGAGTTTCATTAGTTTATAACTCATTTTTGATTGCTGTGCTTGCAGAGGTGACTGTATTGCAAATAGCAACACAATTAAAAAATGCAATTTTATGGTAGGTTTCATCAAGTAATTTTTCATACTGTTAATACGTGTATTTCCCCTTTCAGGTTTGGTTATAATGGGGTACTTTTGCAATCCTTAAATAAATTTAACTAAAACCAGACTTAAAGGTCTAAATTAATAACGGAATATTACATGGCAGACGATCGTAAAATTATCTTTTCAATGGTAGGTGTTAGTAAAACTTACGCACCCGGGAAGCAAGTTCTTAAAAATATTTATCTGAGTTTCTTTTATGGAGCTAAGATTGGAATTCTTGGTTTGAATGGTTCAGGAAAGTCTTCTTTGCTGAAAATTATCGCTGGTTTGGATAAATCCTTTCAAGGCGATGTAGTTTTTTCACCAGGCTATGCTGTAGGATATCTTTCGCAGGAACCAGAATTAGATGAAACAAAAACTGCTCGCGAAATCGTTATGGAAGGTGTTCAACCAAT
>JANPGA010000391.1:0-13428 GCA_031423735.1 Bacteroidota bacterium
GATTATGAATACACTTTACAACAAATTATTAAAAGGTGGATTGCTATTTATCTTCCTTTTACTACTAAGTAATGGTTCAAAAGCTCAAACTTTTCTTGAAGTTCCAGTTAAACTGGAAATTGAAAAGGGGGATCTTGACAACGTTTTGGTAAAAGTAAAAAAAGATGGTAAAGACGCCTTTACCCAATCAGGAGCCAGCAAAATGCGGTTCAAGTTTGATTTCAACCGAAAATACACCTTGATTTTCACCAAGCCTGGTTATATTACCAAAACGATTGAAATAAATAGTAAAGCTCCTTCGGCAAGAATTACACAAGGATTTGATCCTTATAAGATTGGAGTTAAATTATTTAAACAAAATGAAGAAAATAAAGTGGTGTATAATCAAGCTGTAGCGCATATTAAGTATGATCAAAACTTAGATGAATTCAATTTTGACACAGATTATTCGAAGTCAATACTTTCAGCAATCACTATGGATGAAGAATCAGACAAAACGGCTGAAAAGACAAAGGAAAAAGAACCAGATCCTATTGAAACAAATCCTGTTGTAACACCGACTCCGTCTACTCCATCTGAAGATGTTGCAATAAATGGATCTTCAAATCCATCCATAATTAGTCAATCAGATCCTATTCCATCTGACAAAAGCAAACTGGCAAGTATTAATCAAGATGTTGATCCAGCGAAACCTAATGTTCCTAATTCTGGAGCTGATGAAAAATCAATTTTAAATCCAAATTCAGGTGATGATTCCAAGAAAACTGCATCAGTAAATAATGGATCTGATAATTTGAAAGGTGGAAATACATCTGAAGGTGAAGATAAAAGCAAATTAGCGAACGTTAACTCTGGAAAAGAAAAGAAAGACTCCAAATTAAAGGTAACTCAAGGTGATGAGCAACCCAAATATTATGCAAGTACTCAAAGTGGTTACGAACAGCAAAACTCACCTGATGCTTTTAAAGAAAGTGAAAATATTACTAGAGAAGATATCATTGAAAAAAACCGTGTGATCACTAAGGTTCGTGTTATGAAAGGTACTTTAACAACCGAATATAGTCGCGTAAACTATAGCTGGGGCGGATTATACTTCTTCAAAAACTCATCAACATCAATTCCTGAAAACTTATTTGTTCAATGGACCGGTGTTAGAGAGTAAATAAATTTTAAAGCACTAATAAACCAATTTTGCCTATGGAAAAACAAGGTTAGTCAAATTATCCATCGAGATTTGATAAATCAAACATAAATTGCAGTACAAACAAAAATTTATGTTAAGAAGCGAATTCTGTCAAGGATATTTCAAACCGAATACAATAGAACAATTAAGTTTATTTGAACGTTTTTTAGCTTTTAGAATAATAAATGGAGAACCTTCCAAATTTAGTATTCTTAGAAATTTAGCTAGAACAAAGCCGTTTACAAAATCTATTTATCCACCTAATTGGCGAGTAAATTAAAAAACAACAAAAATAAAAAGCGGTCACCCTTTTAATAGGATGACCGCTTTTAGATTATTTAAATTATTTAGTTTCTTTTCCTGCTGGCGCTGGAGGCTCAATAGCTAGTAATTCAACTTCAAATACTAAAACGCTATTTGGACCAATTTTTCCACCTGCACCACGCTCACCGTAAGCTAAGTTTGAAGGTAAAAATAATTTCCACTTAGAACCAACTGGCATCATTTGCAATGCTTCGGTCCAACCCGGTATTACACCAGAAACAGGGAAACTTGCTGGTTGACCACGATCAACAGAACTATCGAAAACAGTTCCATCAACTAAAGTTCCATGGTAATGACAAGATACCTTATCATTTAATCCTGGCTTAGGACCAGTTCCAGCTTTCATAATAACATATTGTAATCCTGAAGGAGTTACCGTTACACCTGGTTTACTTTTGTTAGCTTCAAGAAATTCTTGACCTTTTTTTACGTTCGCTTCACCTTTTACTTTCTCTTTAGCAGCCATATAGCCGTTAATTTTTAGGTCAGCAGCTTCTTGTGTAATAACTGTTTTTCCTGCGAAAACGTCTTTCATACCTTTTGCAAGCATGTCAACGTCTAATGAATCTAGTGCATTGGTCTTCAAATTGTTTCCAATTGACACACCAAAGCTGTAACTAATTGAATCCTGTTCGGTTTTCATAGTGTCTTTCTTTTTGTCCTGTGCATTGCAAGAGGCAGCCATCATAGCTACTGCAATTGCCGGGAGCATTAATTGCTTTATTTTCATGGATGATTAAAATGTTTAAGGCGCGAAAGTACAAAAACCATTTCCAAAAAATGAAATCTAATTATGAATCAATTATGAACCTTTTTTAATAATTGGTAACGTATCTTTGCAAACAATGAATTTCAATCTCGTTTCAGACTTTCAACCAACTGGAGATCAGCCAGAAGCAATTAAACAACTTACTGCTGGAGTAGAAAGAGGAGACCCAGCACAAACCTTATTAGGGGTAACTGGATCAGGAAAAACTTTTACAGTAGCTAATTTGATTAAAAATGTTCAAAAACCAACGTTAATATTAAGTCATAACAAGACATTAGCAGCTCAACTTTATGGTGAGTTCAGAAATTTCTTTCCTCAAAATGCTGTTGAATACTTTGTTTCTTATTACGATTATTATCAACCAGAAGCTTACCTCCCAACTTCAAATACCTACATTGAAAAAGATCTTTCTATCAATGAAGAAATTGAAAAACTGAGGTTAAGTACTACGACTTCACTTTTATCAGGACGAAGAGATATAGTGGTGGTTTCCTCTGTATCATGTATTTATGGTATGGGAAATCCTGCTGACTTTGCAGAGAATATTATTCGAGTTCAAAAGGGACAAAAAATTAGTAGAAACTCTTTACTTCATCACTTAGTTTCAAGTTTATATTCACGAGCTGTTGTTGAATTTAAAAGAGGAACGTTTAGAGTGCAAGGCGATACTGTGGATGTATTTCCTGGCTACAGTGATTTAGGTGTGCGTATTAGTTTTTTTGGAGATGAAATTGAAGAACTCTCCACCATTGAACCTTCAACAGGGAAAAAATATGAATTACATGAACATTTAGCAATATTTCCAGCGAGTCTTTTTGTTACTAGTGCAGCAAGACAACAGGGTGCTATATTCCAAATTCAGGAGGACATGATGAAGCAGACTGAATATTTTAGAGAACAAGGGAAACATTTAGAGGCAAAAAGGCTTGAAGATCGTGTAACTTTTGATTTAGAAATGATTCGTGAATTAGGCTATTGTTCTGGAATTGAAAATTACTCTCGTTATTTTGATGGAAGAGGACAAGGCCAACGACCATTCTGTTTATTGGATTATTTTGCTGATGATTTTTTGATGGTAATAGATGAAAGTCATGCTACGATACCGCAGATAAGAGCAATGTATGGAGGAGATCGTTCAAGGAAGCAGAATTTAGTGGAGTATGGATTTCGGTTGCCTGCTGCAATAGATAATCGTCCATTAACTTTTGAAGAGTTTGAAACCAAACTGCAACAGGTTGTTTTTGTGAGTGCAACTCCAGCCGATTATGAATTACAAAAAAGTGAAGGTGTAATTGTTGAGCAAGTTATTAGGCCAACGGGTTTACTCGATCCACCAATTGAAGTTCGTCCTGTTGGAAATCAAGTTGATGATCTTTTAGAAGAAATTGAAAAAGTAATAAAACGTAAAGAGAGAATATTAGTAACAACCCTCACTAAACGAATGGCTGAAGAATTGGCAAAATACATGACCAAATTAGATATTCGTTGTCGATATATTCATTCAGAAGTTGAAACATTAGATCGTGTAGAAATTTTACGCGATTTAAGATTAGGGGTTTTTGATGTACTGATTGGCATCAATCTATTAAGAGAAGGATTAGACTTACCAGAAGTATCACTGGTAGCCATTTTAGATGCAGATAAGGAAGGATTTCTTCGCTCGAATAGATCCTTAACACAAACAGCAGGAAGAGCGGCTAGAAATCTAAATGGTAGAGTTATTATGTATGCGGATAAAATCACCAATAGCATGCAATTAACTATTGACGAAACAAATCGTCGTAGGACTAAACAAATGGCTTACAATAAAGAATTTGGAATTATACCGCAGGCTATTGTAAAAACAACAGATGGCATTTTCAATCAGGGATCAGGAGGATCAAGCCGACAAGGAGATTCGAAAGCTTATTATGAAAAAGAAGATTTAAATGTTGCGGCGGATCCAGTAGTTCAATATATGTCGAAAGATCAATTAGAAAAGGCGATTTTAGCAACACGAAAAAATATGGAGAAATCAGCTCGTGAGCTAGACTTTATGGAGGCTGCTAGATTTAGAGATGAATTATTAGGACTTGAAAATATTTTAAAATCAAAATTTTCAAACATTAAAACATGAGTGTAAATTTCCTTATAATCACCATCATTTGCTTTATATTATCACTAGTTCTTGGACTAGTATTAGCAATGTCATTTAAGAAAATCAATACTAACTTTTCTAAAATTGGTTCTATTTTACATTTTACTTTTTTAATCCTAGGAATTGGTAGTTATTTTAAATTACCGAATGAATCAATTCATCATTATTCTACACTTTTCACATTTTGTTCCGGATTAATATTATCTGGATTTATAATTCGTAAAGAACAGATTAAAAGTATCCTCAAATATTACTTTTCAGCATATTTACTGTTGATAGTTTTATTTTTATTTTCTCCTTCCCTATTATTTTATTTAATAGGCGGAAACATTTCAAATTACCAATCAGCACAAGAAGTTCGATTAAAAGAAAATTATTATTTGGTTGAGCAACAATCGATGTTACAAATCGTTTCAAAAGTCTATAAATACAAAGTGATTCAAAAATTTGGTATTTATAATAAAACTATTGCAAGAGATCTCTATTTTACTGACAAAATCACAAATGCTTCTTTACTTCAGTTTAATAAAGATACAATTGTAATTGAAGGCAGAATTAAAGGAGACTCCATTATAACAGTGGGATTAAAACCTGGGATGAAATCAAATACAATTGTTCAAAAAAGACAATAACTCATAAACAATTCATAATTTAGCCTTAACCTTTTATCTCAAAAAAAACAAATTATAAACCTCCTATAAATTTGTAAATCAAAGTTCATAAAAAAGAATTCTAAAAAAAAATGAAAATTAAATTCATCTTCCTTTCCCTATTGGCCTTCTGTTATTTCAAAGGAAGCGCTCAAACTAATACCTCTGAAATTTGGTTATTAGATATTTCAATGCAAAATGAAAAAGTTGTAGCTGGAACTCCAGAAAGACTAACTGATAACGACTACTACGACAATCAACCTTGCTTTTCTAAGGACGGAAGTTTGCTTTGGTATGCAAGTATGCCGGATACCACTCAAAGTGATATTTACGAATATAATTTAAGAAAAAAACTAACGAGACAGATCACTAACACTCCAGAAAGTGAATTCCAACCTCAACCAATTCCAAACGAAAGATATAAATTATCAGTAGTACGTGTGGATGAAAATAAAGCACAGCAATTTTATTCCATTCAATTTGATGGTTCTTCACCTGAGCCGTTAATGGTTAATCAAGATTCACTTGCGTATTATACTTGGATGAATGATACAACAGTTGGAGCTTATATGCTTAATGGTATTGATGGCGTTTTGCATCAATATGATATGAAACCACAACAATCAATTATTTTAATGACGGGAGGATTTGGAAGATGTTTAGCTAGAATTCCTGGAACAGATAACTTAAGCTATGTTCAAAAAAGTTCGGATGGAAAATATCTGATGATGGAATTTAAAATGGCTACAGAAGAACGTACCCCCTTATTTGAAATGATGCCAGGTATTGAAGATTATTGTTGGGCGCCTGATGGAAAAGTATTTGCTAGCGATAAAGCAAAATTATATTATATCGATACTAAAATTGAAAATTCTAAATGGAAAGAAGTTGTTGATTTAACTAAAACTGTTGGAACTTTTTATCGATTAGCAATGAGTCCTAAAGGAGATAAAATTGCATTAGTTTCCTACAAAGGTAAACGTCCTTGATTTAGTTATAATTGAACATTCAAAAAGTCGATTTTTTAATTGCTGGACAGGGATTAGCTGGTTCCTTACTAAGTTGGTTTTTACTTAAAAGAGGATGTACATGCATTGTTGTAGATCCTAATGTTGTATCTACCTCCTCAAAAGTTGCAGCAGGTTTAATTCATCCTATTGCAGGAAGAAGATTATTGAAAAGCTGGAGAGCAGAAACATTTATTCCGTTTGCTCACGAAACATATCAAGAATTAGAAAAAACCTTAGCGCAATCTTTCTTTCATAATTATCCTGTTTTAGAAGTTTTTAATTCTCAACGAAATCATAATGATTGGTTAACCAAAGTTGATGATCCATTTTGCGTTGAATACTTAGGTAAAATTATTTCTTCCAACCAAACAAATCCGATTATCAATGCGCCTTTTGGAGGACAATTTTTAGTAAAGGGCGGCTGGTTAAATACTGGTTTGTTTTTAGATAACTACAAAATGTTTCTTGAAAAAGAGAATCATTTAATTAAGGATGAAATCAATATTAATGAATTAGAAATTATAGATTCAAAAGTTCGCTGGAAAAATATTGAAGCAAAAACATTTATTTCATGCACTGGATTTAATGCTAAGGATGATAAGTATTTTGGCTACTTACCATTCAATCCAGCTAAAGGAGAGTTAATCACCATTCGATGCAATAAAATTCCTGAGGACTATGTAATCAATCATGCTCTAAAAATTATACCGAAAGGAAACAATGTTTTTCTATGTGGCGCTACCTATAGTTGGGATTCACTAGATGTTGAACCAACTGAATTAGGGAAACTAAAATTAATCGATGCGATAAAAAAATCAATAAATTGTGAATTTGAAATAATTGATCACAAAGCGGGAGTTCGTCCAAGTACAAAAGATAGGAGACCATTTTTAGGAAGGCATCCAAAATACAATCAACTAGCAATTTTTAATGGGTTAGGCACAAAGGGAGTAATGATGGGGCCTTGGCTTGCAAATAAAATGGCTGCACATTTAACAAGTAATAGTATTTTAGAAGAAGAATATTCTATTGAAAGATTTGAAGAATTTTTAAATGAATAAGTTATTTTTTAATTAATAATTTCAATTCATTTAGTCTTTGAAGAAGTGTTGGATGAGAATAATAAATCCTTACATACCATCTGTTCGGTTGCAAATTACTTAGATTATCATGTGATAATTTTTTCAAGGCATTCATTAAGGGTTCTGGATTAAAAGTTGTTGCAGCATATGCATCAGCTTCGTATTCATGCTTGCGAGATAAGGCATTTGTAAGGATACCTAAGGCTAATGAAACAGGGCTATACAACATTGCGAATGACATCATACCAAGCGCTAATGATGTTTGATTTGCACCTAAAGCATGAGCTAAATTGGGGTTAGTAATAACTCTTGAAAACAAGGCAAGCATAAATCCAGTTTGAAGCATCGAAACAATAACCATCATTCGAGTGTGCTTCTTTTTATAATGTCCAACTTCATGTGCCATAACAGCAACCAATTCATCCGTGCTATGTTTTTCAATAAGTGTATCAAACAAAACAATCTTTTTCTTGGGACCTAATCCACTAAAAAAAGCATTGGCTTTACTTGATCTTTTGCTTCCATCCATGATAAATAAATCAGCTACAGGAAACCCAACTTTTGCACAATAATTCTGAATTTGAGTTCTTAATTCACCATCAGGTAACGGACTTAATTTATTAAACAATGGCAAAATCCATGAAGTATAAAACATGCTTATCAATAAACTAACTCCAGTAATACTAAGCCAAGCAATCCACCAAAAGTTTTTTCCTGCAATTTCATAAAATAATACAAAGAGTGCTAAAATACTTCCACCTAAAAGCGCACCCAGTAAATAACCCTTTAATTTATCTATAAAAAATGTATTTAAAGTTGAACGATTAAAACCAAATTGTTCTTCGATAACGAAAGTTTTATAAATGGCGAAAGGCATTTGAAGAATGTCAGATACTAATGCCAATACACCGAAAAACAAAAGTGTTTGGAATATTAATTCATTAGATTGATGTTTAGCCCAAGTATCTACTAATGCAAAACTTCCAGAAATTAAAAACAATATCATAAGTACTAAACTTAGTGTACTATTAATTGCCGATAACTTTAACTTAGCACGATCATATTTCTGTGCTTTACCATATTCATCTTGATCATAAAATCCGTGTAATGAATCAGGTAATTTATCACTCCAAGTTTTAGAATTAATCCATTCCAAATAACGCTCAAAAAAATAGGAAGAAACTAAAATAGCAATGATAGCTACAAGCATAGTATTGTAAATTAAAAATTAAAATTTAATTAGATTATTCTTCGATCTGTTTCACTTTCTTCTTAGCAATAGGTAATTTTTCTTTTAAATATTTGCCAGTAATTGATTTTTTAGATTCGACCAAACCTTCTGGTGTTCCTTCAAATAGAATATAGCCACCTTCACTTCCTCCTTCAGGACCTAAATCAATTACCCAATCGGCTGATTTAATAATTTCAAGATTATGCTCAATTACAACTAGTGTATTTCCATTTTTTACAAGTGCGTTAAATGCATCCAGCAATTTTCGAATATCGTGAAAATGCAAACCAGTAGTTGGTTCATCAAAAACGAACAAAGTACTTGTTGCTTGATTTCCTTTACTGAGGAAGGATGCCAATTTAATACGTTGAGCTTCTCCCCCACTTAACGTACTTGATGCTTGTCCAAGTTTAATATAACCCAATCCTACATCATAAAGAGGCTGGATTTTATTTGTAATTTTAGAATGTGGTAATTGGTATTTACTGGGTCCTGCAGATTCATTGAAAAAACCCAACGCCTCTTCAACAGTCATATCTAGAATATCATAAATATTTTTTCCTCGATACTCTACAGCTAAAACTTCTTCTTTAAATCGACGACCTTTACATGTTTCACATTTCAAATGAATATCGGCCATAAACTGCATTTCAACAGTAATGATTCCTTCACCTTGGCATGACTCACAACGTCCACCTTCCACATTAAAAGAAAAGTGAGAAGGCTTCATTCCTCTATTTCTTGATAATGGTAGATCGGCATATAAAGCTCTTATTTCATCATAAGCTTTTATATAGGTTACAGGATTAGATCGGGAAGATTTTCCAATTGGATTTTGATCTACCATTTCTGCGGCAGTGATATCAAGATAATTTCCATCCATACGATCAAAATTACCAGTAGATTCAGAATAACCTCCCAATATTTTTTTAACAGCTGGAAATAAAATTTTCTTTACAAGAGAAGTTTTTCCTGAACCACTAACTCCAGTAACAACCGTCATTATTCCTAATGGAAATTTAACGTCAACATGTTTTAAATTATTTTCGCATGCTCCACGAATTTCAATATGCTTTTTCCATAGTCGACGTTGAAGTGGAATTGGGATAACATCTTTACCAGTTAAATATTTAGCTGTTAAACTTTCATTTTGCTTTTCGAGTTCTTGAAATCCTCCCTGAAAAACTAAATTCCCTCCATTAATTCCAGCACCTGGACCAATATCAATCAATTGATCAGCAGCACGCATAATCTCCTCATCATGTTCAACAACAATTACAGTATTACCAACTTTTTGTAATTGTTTCAATACATTTATCAATCGAGTAGTATCGCGTGAATGTAATCCGATGCTAGGTTCATCTAAAATATACATCGCTCCTACTAACGTACTTCCCAAAGACGTTGCTAAATTAATTCGTTGTGATTCACCTCCCGACAAAGTATTTGCGAGACGATTCATTGTTAAATAGCCTAAACCTACATCGTCTAAAAATTGTAATCGTGAAGTAATTTCGGCTAATAATCTCTTTGCAATTTTTGCATCGTGATCATCTAATTTAATTTTTTCCAAAAAATGTAAACACTCTTTTGTAGGCATTAAAACTAAATCACTTATTGAGATTCCAGCAACCTTAACGTAATTAGCATCTTTGCGTAAGCGTGTACCTTTACATTCAGGACATAAAGTTTTTCCGCGAAAGCGTGAAAGCAAAACACGGTACTGAATTTTATAAGTTTGTTCTTCAAGAAAATTAAAAAACTCAGTAAGTCCTTTAAAATGTTCGTTGCCATTCCAAAGAAGTTCTTTATGAAATGTACTTAATTCGTAATACGGTTTATGAATTGGAAAATCAAACTTGAATGAATTAATTACTAATTTATCATTCCATTCCTTCATCTTATCACCTTTCCAACAAACAATTGCTCCATCATAAACAGATAAGCTTTTATCAGGAATTACTAAATCATCATCAATACCGATGACGGAACCAAAACCTTCACAACGTTTGCATGCTCCATATGGATTATTGAAACTAAAAAGGTGAACACTTGGTTCTTCAAAGGTAATTCCATCCAATTCAAAGCGATTAGAAAAAACGTGCGACAGTATTCCCCCATCCTCTTCCAATTTATGAATAATACATGTTCCATGACCTTCATTGTAGGCAGTTTGAACAGAATCAGCAATTCGTGCTAAAAGTTCTTCATCAGGAGTTCCATTTATTGCAATACGGTCAATTAACAAAAGAAAATCTGGATGAGGAAACACCTCTTGAATTACTTCAACTATTTTAGGCTTTCTACCGCGAGTTGGTTTAGGGATGGCTTCGACAGAAGAAGGATTTGAAATCTCTTCTTCTATTTCTCGAATTTTTCCATTTACAAGTAATCTTGTAAATCCTTTTTGGAGTAAAATATTAAAATCATCATTCAAACTTCGACCAGGGTATCGCATCAATGGAGTTGCAATTAAGAATTTTCCATTTTGAAAAGACGCTATGTAATCAACCACTTCGGATACTGACTGCTTTTTAACAAATTGACCAGATACAGGAGAAATTGTTTTGCCAATACGAGCGAAAAGCAATTTTAAATAATCGTATACTTCGGTGCTAGTTCCAACTGTTGATCGGGGATTTCTGGTATTTACCTTTTGCTGAATAGCAACAGCGGGTGCAATTCCAAGAATATAATCCACTTCTGGCTTATCCATTCTACCAATAAATTGACGGGCGTAGGAAGATAAGCTTTCAACATAGCGACGTTGACCTTCGGCATATAATGTATCGAATGCTAATGAGCTCTTCCCAGAACCCGACAATCCTGTAATAACCACAAATCCATTTCGGGGAATAGCAACATCCACTTTTTTGAGATTATGCATGGATGCACCTTTTATAATTATAAATTTTCGTGGATCTAGTTGTGAAATATCTTGCTTCGACATATTAAAATGTTGAAAGTATTAATTTCAACACGAGGATATAATGTGATTAATTATTGAATTCCGAACTGCGCTAATTTGAGAGGCACAAAGGTCTTAAAGATTTTAGTCTTAATTACCCTTGTGCCTCATATTTTTAAAGAAAATCTAAAAATTAACTTAGGATTTTTTCCATTTAATGGTACAACCAATGGCTTTAGTGAAAGGAATTGAAACTGGTTTTCCTGCAAGCAATGCACTTACAGCATCATTTACGTAATGCTTTGTAGCGGCTTCTGGATTATCAGTATTATCATCAATAGCTCCTACATATTTAACAATCATCTCTTTACCTTCTTTTTGAATTACAAAAACATGAGGAGTATGTGCAGCACCATAGGCTTTGGCAATTTCTTGAGACTCATCATAAAGGTAAGGGAATGTAAACTGCTTTTCTTTTGCTCTCTCAATCATTAAATCATAAGAATCATCTGGAGACACTTCAACATCATTGGGATTAATAGCAATTACAGGGTAGCCTACAGATGCATACTTTTCATTAAGTGTTATAATACGATTTTCATATGCCTTAGAAAAAGGGCAATGATTGCATGTAAAAACGATAATAAATCCTTTTGCATCCTTAAAATTATCATCATGTAAAGAGATCATATTTCCATCCACATTTTTTAAATGGAAGTCAAGTGCCTTATCACCAGGTTTATACCCTATTGTACCTATCTTAAAGGAAGAAGAAATCAATAATACAATTGTCATTATTGAAAGTAGAAATAATTTAATTTTCATATTTTAATGTGTTAATGGGTTTAAAATTTTAGATAATGCGTCATAGGTTAGTTCACCTTCATTAAAATAAGTTGTATCAGGGCGATGACTTATAATGATGGTAGTAGGAATAGAACCTAACCAATGAGGGTTAATTTTATCAATCCATGAATTATAATCGGGTTCATCTAACAAATAAACGTAATTATGCATAGATTGTTTTTCGAGGAAAGGTAGAAATTGGGCATCATAATCTCGTACAAAATCAAAACTAACAAAATGGAACTTCACTTTTTTATCAGTCATTTCTTTTTCAAGTTGCAAAAATGATGGTAACTCACGGATACAAGGATCGCACCATGTAGCCCAAAAATTAATTACATATGTTGTATCGGTTTTGCGATGCATTATTTCTTGTAAATCTTTAAATTTAATGATTGGTGCCTTTTGCGCGAATGAGGAATTAAAAAAAAGAAGAAATAAAATTAGGTTTAGAATTTTCATTAATTGTATAGGTTTATGTAAATTTAATAATAAAAATCTTAATAAAATTGTTTATGCCAAATTTCATAAGTCGAATTAGAAAAAATTAATTGTGCATTTAAATTCGATATGCATTTCTGATTGCTTTTGAAAACGACTACTACTTGATTTAATTTCATGATGGAAGAATCCTCTTGGCAATTGTTTAAATATTTTTCGAGAATACTCCATTTTTTTAAAGCCTCAGGAGTATTATAATCATGAGTGTAATACGACCTATAGGGAGTATATACAGTGCTTAAATATCCAATTTTTTTATCTTGCGAAATTAAAACTTCATTCTTAAAATAATTATTCCTTAAAAAATCAAAAACTTCCTTTTGAGATTTAGTTATAGTGATTCCTCCTCCACCTCCTCCACCATTAAATTGTTTATTAGCCTGAATGGCAATCCAAGCTAAATTATCAGCGAATGAAATAGTAGTTACTAAAATCAATATTGCAATTTTAGCAATTATCGAACGCTGTTTAACAATTGAAGAAATAAAAGAAACTATAACTGGAAGACCAATAATGAATAAACAAGCCCAAACATATCCTCTTGTAAAATGCAATGGTTGATGAGCTTTAATAAAGAGATTATGATTTTCTAATCCAAGATTTATAAATAACCATACTAACAAAAACCTATTAAATGGAATTGCAATAAATTGTCGAATTTTTGAGATAGAAGATAATCTTACAACAGTAGGAATAAATACTAAAATATAGGCAGGAAAATAATTTTTAAGGTGTCCGCTCCAATTTAAAGCCCATTGTTTCATCAAAATACTATGCTCCAAATTAC
>JANPGA010000392.1:0-4778 GCA_031423735.1 Bacteroidota bacterium
TCCTGTCAATTGAGCTTAGTTGCAAGTGAACCTTGAATTTAAATTACTATTCTGTTAAACAGATTTGAGTTTGCATACTGATTTACCTATTATCTTTGCAGTATGAATTTACCCCAAACAACCGATACCATTTGCGCATTATCAACACCAGCTGGAATGGGCGCTTTAGCTGTTATTCGAATTTCGGGTAACGAGGCATTTGCTATTGGGAATAAAATCTTTAAAACTAAAGGTGGCAAAACAAAAGACTTCAATTTAACAAAACCCTATACCATTCATTATGGTACTTTATCAGATCAAGAAAAAATTATTGATGAAGTATTGATCAGCGTTTTTAAGAATCCAAATTCATATACAGGAGAAGATACATTAGAGATAAGTTGTCATGGTTCGATTTATATTCAGCAACAAATTTTGCAACTATTACAAAAATGTGGAGCACGATTAGCACAACCTGGAGAATATACCATGCGCGCTTTTTTAAATGGCAAACTTGATTTATCACAAGCAGAAGCTGTATCCGACTTAATCTACTCTGAGCATGCATCTGCGCACACAACAGCATTGCAGCAATTGCGAAGCGGTTATAGTAGCACCATCAAAGAATTAAGAACACGATTAATTGATTTTGCTTCCCTACTCGAACTCGAATTAGATTTTGCAGAAGAAGACGTAGAATTTGCACATCGCGGACAGCTTGCAGAATTAGTAACGGGATTATTAAAAGAAATACATCAGCTACGTGATAGTTTCGCCACAGGAAACGCATTAAAAAATGGAGTTCCCGTAGTAATTGCAGGAAAGCCAAACGTTGGAAAGAGCACTTTGTTAAATGCATTACTAAACGAAGAAAAAGCAATCGTAAGTGATATTGCAGGAACCACACGTGATGTGATCGAAGATCAACTAACCATTCGTGGAATTCGTTTTCGATTTATGGATACTGCAGGATTACGAATTACTGAAGATACCATCGAAAAAATTGGGGTAGCAAAAACGTACGAGCATCTCGACAAAGCCTCCATCGTTTTATACATTTGCGATCCCGGACTAAGTAATCCGGAAGAACTTGAAAAAGAAATAACAACCATTCAAGAGCGTGCTGGAAATGCAGATTTAGTTTTTATCACGGTAATCAATAAAACAGATCAATATGAAAAACTAATTGATCTAAATATCTACGCAAATTTTCAAAATGCAATTTTTATTTCTGCATTAAACAAAACTCATCTTCACGAACTAAGCGACAAACTAATTACTGCTTCCAACCTGCAAGGCGTTTCTGGCGATGCTCCACTAGTTACCAATGCTCGTCATGCTGAAGCACTCACACGTGCAGAGCGATCACTTGATGCAGTTCTTTTAGGAATGAATCACCTTTCTACTGATCTCATCGCCTTAGAACTAAAAACCGCTTTGTATCATCTAGCAGAAATTACTGGTGAAGTATACACCGATGATTTATTAGGGAATATTTTTAGTAAGTTCTGTATCGGAAAGTAACTATCTTTCCTTTGTTTCATAAATGCCTGTTATTGTTAACTTTTAGCTGATTTATTTTTTTACTTCTTTGCTACAGGAGTTCTCTCGTAAAGAAGCCACCGAAATGGGTACAAAATTCAAGCTATCAGCCCGTACAGTGGACGATGTACTGAAATCCACCACCGGTGTTTCCCTTACCAGAATTAAGGCTGGACATTACCAACGCATTTAAAATACTGTATTACAGTCATTTATTAAATATATCGTCAGTCTATGACCTTACTTGACTTATTAATTAGTCAGTTTATAAGCTTACATTTTTATTTTGTTTGTCAGTTTATATGCTTACATTTGCCTTTGTTTAGTCAGCATATAAACTTACGATTATGGGAAAGAAATCATTACAGATACAGCAACTCAACAGCAAAATGCTGGTTGTTGCCTCAATTAAAAAAATTACCCCTCCACCTACCGGTTGGATAAAAGCAGTACGTACTGCTTTAGGCATGTCACTACAGCAATTAGGTAATAAAATATCAATAACCAAGCAAAGCCTTACGGATATTGAACGCAGGGAAAAAGACGGGTCCATCTCCCTTAAAACCCTGAGAGATGCTGCCAATGGTTTGGATATGGAATTGGTTTATGGTTTCGTGCCCAAAGATGGCTCACTGGATGCATTGATTGACCGCAAAGCAAAGGAACTGGCTACTCTAATTGTGTTGCGTACATCCAATACCATGAAACTGGAAGATCAGGGCAATTCTAATAAGCGTATCCAAAAAGCTATAGAAGAAAGGGCTCTATCTATTAAAAACGAAATGCCTAAAATTTTATGGGATTAGATTTAGAATACATAGATGGACAAACTCCCTTAGACGAAGAAGAAAAAGATGGCCTGCTCATTCCTACAATTGCCACCCGTGGCGAGTTAGACGAGTTTGAGCAGCAGAATATTGAACAGGCAGTGCAGTGGACATTAGGCCGTTCCTTTAAGCCGGAGGTGATTTTTACCGAAGACTTTATCCGCACGGTGCATAAGCGGATGTATGCCGATGTATGGGCATGGGCAGGTGAGTTCCGGAAAACCAACAAGAATATTGGGGTTGACAAATGGCAAATACCATCTGACCTTAAATACCTGATGGATGATGCTAAGTATTGGCACGAAAACAATACCTACCCTCCCGATGAAATTGCTGTAAGGTTTAAGCACCGCATCGTAAGTATTCATTGCTTTCCAAACGGCAACGGAAGGCATAGCCGTTTAATAGCTGATATTATCATCGAAAAAATATACAAACTGCCTGTTTTTAGTTGGGGTGCTGCCAATCTTTCCAGCGAAGGAGATACCAGAAAAGCCTACCTTAAAGCTGTTAAAACTGCCGATAAAGGCGATTACAGTTTGCTGCTAGCTTTTGCAAGGTCATAAGGGATAGCAACAATTCATTTCAGATACATTCAAAAGCCTTCTACGTTTTTTTTTGTTTCCTACACCTTTGCAACCTTTACCCACTTTGCAGACTTTGCAAGTTTTGCACAATGCTATTTTTCTAACGCATTTATCGCAAATCATATTTGAAGTTAACCTCCATCAATAGAACGAAAACAATTATTGAAACAGATTTTTAATTTTTATCAAGCAAAAAAAAGATTAAAAGGAAATTAATTTGATTTCCTCCAGCTCTATGTTAGTTGATAAATAGGGTCTACTGAAAAAGTAAACCCGTATGATTTAGTTTTAATTGTTGGATGATAAAATGAATTAATCGATAGAATAGGTCAATAGATGCTTGCCTGGCTAATCTCACCAGGTTAAGCACTAAAATTATGGATGCAATCCAACTTTGTGAAGTAGCGTTTAGTCTTGCTTTGATTCTATCGAGTCCGTAAGCAGTTTTAGCTTGACCAAATTTTCCTTCAATTGGATTTCGCTCTCCCGGTCTTACATGTTCTTTGTTCATCGCCGATGGTCTTCCTAAAGGTTTTGCAAGTAGCCTTATTCCTAAATCTTTTAGTATTCTTCGATTTTCTCTATTGCAATAAATCTGATCAGCTAAAACTTCTTTGGGATAAAATCCATGTCTTTTTTTATACTGTTCAACAGAGCTCTGTAATAGTGTTCCTTCATTGAATGCATCCCAAGACAGATAATCTATAAATGAAAAACCATTGACAAGACTCAATTGCATTTTAGCACCAAACTCTGTTTTTGCTCTTGCTTTTCCGCGTACGATGGGTCGTACGTGTGGTTGATGTACACTTACTATTCGATGATTGATACTCTTTGTTTTTGTTTGCCGCATCAGGCTTTGCTGCCTATAAACTTCCTGAATGACCAACAAGTATTTGTATTTTTTATCATCTAAAGGTATGCGATCATAAACATCAAGCAAATCATTTATAATACCTATGTTTCTTTTTAAATAACGAAGTTGTTGACCTGTTGATCGTCTAATATCTCTTTTTGATTTAATCTTTTTTTGTGCAGTTTTTAGAAAATCTTTTCTTGCAATTTTACGATAGGTGCGTGGCTTTATTTTTCCATGAATTACTTTATCATACAATACATCTATTAGCATCTCCGATTTTATGCGCGAGTCATTAAGAATATTTAAATCAGTTGGATAAGATATGTCCTGTGGACAAGCACTTGCATCAACGAGCAATCGACCTTCATGAGTGGGGAAATCATTTTGCTTTGAGTTAGCATTTACTAGGCTATCGCTATCACTTCCTTTTGACTCAGGTGGTTGCGATTTGTCATTTTGATGCTGCTTAAATGCTTCATATATCTTTTCGTTAATGGTATTGATTTGTTCTACACCTAGTCGCTTTCGTATCTCTACAAATAGTGAAGAATCAAATGGCGCTTCATTACTATAACTGCTGTATCCAATAAAGTACTGCATGTACATATTCTCTTGTATCTGAAGAATTGTTTCTTCATCACTTAAATTGCATAGGTGCTTAATCATTATCGCTCCTATCACAACACGACCATTCACGTGACCAGCTCCTGTCACTTTATTATTCATTTGTTGATCGTAAGAAATAACGATTTCATCCCACGGAATTTGATGCGTTAATTGAACCCAACGATTTGATGAACTAAGTTGTTGGGCAAAAGGTGACTCAAAACCAGCTAATGTCAGCTGCGATGTACTCACATAGGCCAATTTTGATGCACGGGTTTTTAAGGCTCGAGCCATTTTTGTTTGCAGTTGTTTGTCCGAAAATAACACTTAATTCATTAATACAACAAATCTTAACAGTTTTTCAGTAGACCCTAATTA
>JANPGA010000393.1:0-5813 GCA_031423735.1 Bacteroidota bacterium
TGAGTGGCTTTTTTGTGATCCCGCTGGGACTCGAACCCAGGACCCATACATTAAAAGTGTATTGCTCTACCAACTGAGCTACGGAATCTTGTACTTTTGGTTAGCGATTGGTCGTGTAGGCCAAAAGCGGGTGCAAATGTATGATTTCCCTGCTATCAAAAACAAAATTAAAGCATCATTTATTTGTCATTAGTTCAAATTGCTGAATATCAGTAATAATGATGTTTTATTAACAATTAGAAAACGTTGTTTTTTGACCAAAATTGAACAAAATCTCATTTTTTCTAGATGAAATGGACCCTTTTTCGGCATTTTAATCAGTTATTGGCGCTCTTTCAAAAGGTAGTGATCTGTCAAATTGATAGCGATAAGTAATCAGTGTTCTCCATTCTGTAGTGCCTAAATTCGAAATCATTTTTAACATTTTTGGATTGAAATCTCCCACCCAAGTGAGTACCGTATCCTTATAAATTCCACGTTTAGGGATATTCATTTCACCGTAAACAATTAAAGCTGCCTCAATTCCTTTTCCTTGCCACTCTTTTACAACTCCAAAGGCCATTCCCGTCATCCTATTCACAGTTTTGCGCCATTTATGATACATGAATTTTATTTTTCCAATAAGATTCATATCCCCTTTTACATGACGAAATATTTGGTTTAATTCAGGTAGATTTAAATAAAATGCGATAGGCTGTCCTTTGTAAAAAACAAAGATTACGATTTCTGGATCAATAGCTGGCTTCATGGCTTTAAAGATTTTTCTTGCAGCATCCTCACTCATCGGTTTAAAATGTGCATGACCACCCCAAGCGCCATTATATACTGTTCTAAAATCTTCTGCAACTTGATTAAAATCTTTGCCTTTAATGTCCATAATTTCATAGTCAGGATCATTTTTTAGCTGATTGTATTTTCTATGAAAGATGGGTTGAGCAGGAACATTCACATCTCGCCAGTAATTATATTGATTGAAATAATTTTGAAAGCCATAAGCCTCAAATAGGTTCTTGTAATAAGGTAAATTGTAATTCATAGGATAAATTGCAGGCTCATCGAAATTCGTCACCTGACAGCCCCAAAACTCACTACGGTCGCCAAAATTGATCGGACCATCCATTGCATCCATTCCACGGTCATTAAGCCATTTTTTGCATGCTTCGAAAATAAAATTTGCAGCGTCTTGGTCATTTATGCATTCAAAAAAGCCTAAGCCACCTGTTTTTAAGGAACCACTATTTACTGTTTTAGGATTTATAAATGCAGCAACTCTTCCTATATGATTTCCATCCTTATCGGCTAAAATCCACCGAATAGCCTCAGCACCTTCTTTAAATAATTTATTCTTATCAAGATTAAAAAGCTTTTCGATATCCTGTTTTATATACGGAATCCAATGAGGGTCATTTTGATATAGTTTAAATGGTACTTGATGAAATGCCTTTATCGTTTGGGAAGAATTTACCTCTATAAGTTGCATATTAAATGGATTATGTTGAAAGGTTTAAATGGTTTAAGAATCTATTCTAAATTTATTTTGAAGCAAATAGTGAAGGAACTTTCAAAATTTTGTCCAAAAATAAGCTAATCGCCTACATTTGCCATCAAATGCAAAATAAGGTTGTAATTATTACTGGAGCTACTTCCGGAATTGGAAAGGCTTGCGCTGAAGTTTTTGCTTCGAAAGGCTATTCAATTGTTATAAGTGGCCGATCATCCGAAAGGCTTACTCAAGTTGAAGCATCGCTTAAAAGTAAAGGGGCAGAGGTGTTTGCCTTAATTACTGATGTTAGCAAGGAGGCAGATTGTAAATTATTGATTGAAAAAACTCTTGAAAAGTATCACCGAATCGATGTTTTGATTAATAATGCCGGAATTTCAATGAGAGCATTATTCGCTGATCTTGATTTAAATGTTATTCGTCAGTTAATGGAAACTAACTTTTGGGGCGCTGTATATTGTACTAAGTATGCTTTGCCAAGTTTATTGAAAAATGCTGGTAGTGTAGTCGGTATTTCTTCCATCGCTGGAAAAAAAGGTTTACCCGGACGAACAGGATATTCTGCTTCAAAGTTTGCGCTAGAAGGGTTCCTCGAGACCTTAAGAACAGAAAACATAAAAAATGATTTACATGTATTAGTTGCATGCCCCGGATTTACAGCTACTGAAATACGTTCAGCGTCATTAACAGCAGATGGTTCTCAGCAAGGAGAATCGCCACGAGAAGAAAAAAATATGATGAGTGCAAATGAAGTGGCCAACCATATTTACAAAGCAGTTGTTTTTCGAAAAAGAGATTTAATTTTAACAACTAACGGAAAATTAACAATTTTGTTGAACAAGTTTTTTCCTTCCTTTATGGATAAAGTTGTGTATAAGCATATGTCGAAAGAACCAGGATCACCATTTAAATAAAATTATGAAAAAAATATTTCAACCTTCGGTTATAGTTATGTTGCTATTGTTAATTGTTTCTTGTGTAAAGCCTCAAACTTCGATGCAGGCACAAATTAATGATATGGAAAAATCACTCTTTAAGGATGCTTCTCAAATTCCAAATCCTCAAGCTGCCGACTCAATGATTAAGATGTATCTTAAATACGCTGACCAATTTCAAGATGATACTTTATCACCTGAATATTTATTTAGAGCGGGTGATATTGCTAATGGAATTGGAAAAAGTAAGGATGCGCTTGGTTATTTTGGAAGAGTTGCACGTTATCCAAATTATAAAAAAGTGGCTACAGCATTATTTTTACAAGGATTTGTTTGTGAAAATTCTTTGGGTGATGTAGATGGTGCACGTAAGTATTATAAAAAATTTCTTGAACAATATCCAAATCATAAATTAGCAAATGATGTTAAAAATTCATTGTCTCATTTAGGTAAAACACCAGAAGAATTAATTTTAGAGTTCGAATCAAATGAAAAAAACAAGTTGGATTCAATTCCTGTAAAGTAATTAAATATGTCGCAACAAAAAGCTACTCGAAAAGAAAAGTTTTCTAATCAACCATCTGCGAAAACAGTAAATGTAAATCCACAAAAAAAGTCGGAGCCCATTCAAAAATGGCTTGGATTAATTGTCGTGATTGTTGGTTTTTTAGTTTATGCAAATACGCTTAATCACGGATATGCATTGGATGATTATTCTTCCATCATTGAAAATAAATCTACTCAAAAAGGGTTTAATGCGTTTTCTGAAATTTTTAAAA
This sequence comes from Bacteroidota bacterium, assembly GCA_031423735.1. Taxonomy (GTDB): domain Bacteria; phylum Bacteroidota; class Bacteroidia; order AKYH767-A; family OLB10; genus JANXSD01. The sequence goes on from JANPGA010000393.1 coordinate 3,216, forward strand.
CAAGTTATCGTTATGGATATATTTTTGTTGCGGATGAATTATATCGACCAGTTGCTAAATCATTATTGGCAATAGAGTGGGGGATAGCTCCTAATAAACCATCATTAGCGCATTGGGTAAATGTTTTGTTGTTTATGTTAACTGGATGGCTCTTATACAAAACGTTAGTCGATTGGTTAAAAGGGAATTTGTTTGTTGCTTTTGCTACTTCTCTGTTGTTTGTTACATTGCCCATTCATACCGAGGCTGTCGCCAATATTAAGAGCGTTGATGAAATTTTAGGATTTCTATTTGGTTTATTAATGTTGCGTTCTGTCTATAATTATTATTTGAAAGGAAATGCAATCTCGCTTTTAAAATCTTCGGGGTGGTTTTTACTTGCCATGTTTTCAAAAGAATCATCAATTACTTTATTGGCGGTAATACCATTAGTTGGATATTTTTTTGCTAATAAATCTTTAAAGGACACTTTACTTCCTACAGGGATAGGTTTAGTTGTTGCTTTAATGTTTTTAGGGATTCGATCAAAAGTATTAGGTCCGGTTGGGATTTCAATTCACCCTTCTGTAATTGATAATATGTTAATGGCTGCTCCAAATGTTTTTACACGAATGACAAGTGCCGTTTTTTTATTAGGATTATATTTAAAAACTATTATAGCACCTTTACTTTTAACTTTTGATAATTCTTATCCTCAACTACCAATTGTCGAAGTTGGTAATTTGAAGTTTATTTTATCATTCGTTATCTTAATTACAATGTTTGTATTTGCAATTATTGGTTGGAAAAAAAGAGAACCATATTCATTTGCTATTTTGTTCTTCTTTATTACCGTGGCTGTATCTTCAAATTTGTTTGTAATTATTGGTACTCATTATGGAGAACGATTAATGTATTCCCCAAGTTTTGGTATTTGTTTTTTGATTGCAATTTTGATTCATCGCTTTGTTTCAAAAAAGGAATCAAGCAATAATTTTTTAGCTGATAATAAAGCATCTTTAATGATTGTTGGTATTGTTGGATTGTTATATGCAGGTATTACAATTGCAAGAAATCCTGTGTGGGAAAATAATGCAAGTTTGTATCGTTCAGGATTAACAACATCGCCAAATAGTACCCGTGTACAGTATTACATGGGAAATCATTTGATTAAGGAAGATCGACTTGTTGGAAAAACTAAAGAACAACAAGATAGTATCTTGAATTCAGGTATAGGTTTTTTAAAGGCTGCTATTAAACTTTCTCCTTCTTTTACGGATGCTTGGAATCAAATGGGAATTGCTTATGCTCGATTAAAAAATCCAGAAGAAGCAATCAAATGTTATAAAGAAGGACTGAAATATAATCCTAATGATCCTACTGTACATAATAATTTAGGAACGGTTTATTTTTCTTCTAATAAATTTAATGAAGCGTTGTTTGAGTTTCAAGAGGCAGTAAGACTAAATCCAAGGTATTCAGAAGCATGGACAAACATTGGCAGTGTTTATGGTTCAGCTCAACAATTTGATAATGCTATTTCTAATTTCGAAAAAGCAATAGAAGCAGATCCCAATAATGCAATGGCAAACTATTTTTTAGGAATTACTTGGCAAAGTAAAGGAAATCAAACGGTAGCACAACGATATTTGGATCAGGCTTATGCTCTTAATCCTTCACTGAGAAAGTAAAATTACAATTCTTTCAATAAAATACTTTCTAATTCTTCTGGAGATAAATTTGATTGGATTTTTCCATCCATTGCAAAAGAAATTGTTCCTGTCTCTTCAGAAACGATAATTGAAATTGCATCACTTTGTTCTGTAATTCCTAATGCAGCTCTATGTCGCATTCCATAATGTGCAGGCAATTCAGTGTTCTCAGTTACTGGTAAAACACATCTAGCAGCTTTTATTTTATTGTTTTCAATAATTACAGCTCCATCATGTAATGGACTATTTTTAAAGAAAATACTCTCCAATAATCTTTTCGAAACATCAGCATCCATAAGATCGCCAGTACTCTCATAAAATTTGAGATCTGTTCCTCGAGAGATCACGATAATTGCTCCAACTTTATTTTTGGCCATTCCTGAACAGGCTTTAATGATTGGAGCAAGGTTGGGAGGCGTTGTTCTTTGAACTTGCCAATTCCAGGGTAGAAGTTTCCGTGTAAAACTATCCTTTCCAGTAAAGCTATTACTGCCTACAAGCAATAAAAATCTTCGAACTTCTTGTTGAAAAACAATGATTAAAGCCAATACACCAACACTCATAAATTGACCTAATAATGCACCTAGTAATTGCATGTCTAATATCTTAACAAAGAGCCACCATAAAGCATAAATGGCAACAATTCCTATAAAGATATTCATGGCAGTTCCACCTTTCAAAAGTTGATAAACTTTATAAAGTAAAAAACCAACAATTAAGATATCTAAAATATCTAACAGTCGTACACTTAAAAATCCTATGTGAAACAGTTCCATTTTGCGAATTTACGAATTCCGATAAAGCAAAGGTTCATTTAATTTATCAATAAAAAAACGGTAAGGCAAAAGTGCATCCTCTTTGGCATAACCAACACCTATTCGTGGAGTGATATTGATTATATTCGACT
>JANPGA010000394.1:0-1612 GCA_031423735.1 Bacteroidota bacterium
TTTGAATAAAAGTGGCTAATAAAGGCGCTCCATCCGTAGCTGTGACATTAAAAGCGTGTTCGGTCATTGTTTCTGAGCCAGTGGTGCCATAAAAAATAGCTCTGCCATCTGCATCTACAGTTTTAGCAGATTCTTCGAATAGGTTTCGCGTATATGTGTCACGATTACCATAGGCTATCAAACCGCCTGTAATTGGGTCAGACATAGGAACTGTATTTTGTAAATTTATAAAATCAGCTCTTGAGAAGTTGTCCGTAGTATTAACTTGCACATTTCCAACAAAATTTATTAGCACTTCTCGACCAATTCCAGAAGGGTCTAGGCGCGGACGCAAGTATGCGTCAGCAAGCTGTGTTGTAAAGGTGTCAGATTTCCAATCAAAACTTTCGTCTGATGGCCTACCTTCAGCCCTTAATGGCTCAATACCATAATCTATGATGTAGCGATCACTATTAGCTCTTACAACAAATTTTGTAGAGTCAGAAAGCTTAAATACAGTCGTCCCCCAAATATAAGCACGATCAATAAAATCGTAAGTAGGTTCATTTAATCCTACGCCAAGTTGATTAATAACTAAACCATCATAGTTAATATGATAAATATTAAAAAGCTCATCTTTTGTATAAATACCTGGTGCTAAATATGGTGAAGTAGGATCAAAATTGTTAAAAAATTCTTTTACAACTTTAAACTGATTAAGCGTAGCGAATTGTCCTGGCCCACTCATGTATTCGCTTTTATCAACAGTCCAAGGAGTTGTTTTATCAATCGGACGAATAAGACTCTCATCTAAAAGGTTAGTTGGCTTAGTTATTTGTCCATACAAAAATAGGTTAGTTATTTCTTCTGCGCTAGGTAAACTCATTTATATTCTCCAAAAAATTAATACTCTTGTTTTAATTGCCCACAATTATTCATGCCTGAAAACCAGTCAGCGGTTTTTGAATTTACTTTTCCAGTCGAATCTTTATATTTAAAAATATAATGAACAACAACTATTGATGTTTTTTGTCCTGAAATAAACTCGCAAAAACCTATTTCATAAGCACTGCCTTCATAATTTTTAGATTTGTGCTTAAGAGTCACATGGCAGCAATTTGGATTTAACTCTAAAAATTCAGATATATCTCGATAAGAAATTGGATATAAAGGAAATTTTATGTTTTCGGATTCAAAAGAATTATCACTCTCTCCCCTAGGAACTTGCCCATTATCAATAATCACTTTATCGTATTCATATTGTTTTAATACATGACTTATTGCTATTCTAATTTTTTCATCATCCGATAAAACCCGCATTTTGTCGAAGCAAAAACCCAAGCAATTAAGCCCTAATATAACAATTAGCAACCCAAGCGAAATTAATTTAATTGGATTATTTTTTATAATCTTCATCATGCAGCTTGCCTCCAATCTACTTCACTATCATTGCCCTGCTCACCGTATAACTGGTCTGCGCCATCTCCGCCAACAGGCTATCTGCACCTGCTCGGCCATAAATCGTGCTGTCTACTTCTGTGCCAATCAGCACGTCATCGCTTGGCGAGCCAAACAACACTTCAGCATCTGTACTAATACCTAATTTGATGTAGACATCATTGGCAGTCAACTG
>JANPGA010000395.1:0-3150 GCA_031423735.1 Bacteroidota bacterium
CTAACTTCAGGGCATTTCTGTTTTAAGTTGTTAATTAGTCAGTAACTACTACTAAATATTTTGACGCTTTCCAGAATTTCTCAGGATCAGTAATTTCAATTGAAGTTACCTTATCGTTTTCATGTTGTAATTTATACGTTCCAGATGGGTGAGTACTCATTAACTTAGCATCTTTCGTATTTAAGGTAATTGTTTTTGTACTTGTTACATCTATCTGAGTAAACGCATCTTGATTAAAGTCAGATATAACAGACTTTTGTTTTCCTATTCCTAAGAAACCACCTTGTTTTGATAACACTTTTTTATCTCGAAGTTGTTTGTAGGTTCCAATGGTATAAAAAGCGGTATTTAATTTTGTAGTCTTGTCTTTGATTTCACTTAACTTAACAGCATTATCCATTTTAATAGTGTCAATTTGACCTTTCATTTCATTGATAGTACCATTTAAAGCGAGCACATTTTCATTCATTGCATTGATACTTGAATCTTTTGAAGCCAATTGACTATTTAAAGAAGCGATCACTTTTTCTAGTTCACCAATTTTAATATTGTTCTTTCGAATTCTTGATTGTAAATCACCAAGTTTCTTTTTGTTTTGATCGATCATCTGACGAATTGCTTCGATGTCGTTCATGATTTTTGTTTTAGAATCTTGTGTAGCTTCCGGGTTATTTGCAGTTGTACGGTTTAACATTTCTTCTTGATGTGTTAAGCCGTCAATATTTGTTTGAATCTCACTAATATCCTGCATATATCCATTGATAACAGAATCTTTAGCATCATACTGTGCCATCAAACTATCTCGTTGGCGATTCATGCGATCTACCTCCGCTTTATAGTCTGGTCCGCAGCTGGTTAATAATATGCTAATTCCTAAAATACTCAGCAAATTTTTCATGGTTAAGATATTTAAATTTTATTGTTCGTCAAAGATAAACATAATTTCGCCTACAAAAATTGTATTTTCACCCAAATTTATTTCAACAGGCTGATTGTTAATATCTATTTTTAAAGATTATATTTGGTGGGCAGCATTTTTTCAAAGAAAAAGTACTATTATATATTTTCGTAATTGTTTGATTATTATATATTTGTAAAAAAATTAGGATTAATTTCTTCATTTTAGCCATAATCTATGCAAATTTAAACTCCTATATTAACTAAATGTTAATTTTCAATAATCGTGTTTTTTAAATACTACTTAGGGTTAAATTTGGATAAGATCAAAACTAAAAAGATGAAGCATTTTGAAAAAAGTTGGTTATCCCCTTTATCTGGACGAAAAAAGTTTACTGCTTTTAACCTTTCCTATAGCCTATCTAAGCTTTTGGATCGAAAAAAATATGAAGTGGTAAATGAATCTTATATTGATTTGCATGATTTAGAAAGTGAGCAGCCAGATATTATTATTTATGATATAAATGCTGATTACAAACCTGCACTATTAATAGAATTAACTGACCATGAAGGTTTGGATTCAACTATTCGTACGATGGAAATAGTTTCAAATTTGTATCACGTACCCGAATCTTTTGTTTTTGATTTTGATAAACAAAATTGGTATAGGGTTAATGGGAGTAATGTACTACCAACATCTTCGAGCGAAAAGTTTGGTTTAAATTTGCAAAGTATTCTATCAAATAGTTTGATGAAGTATTCTTTATAATTTATCATTAATTTACGTAATTAAGTTTAGTGTTTTTCGTTTGTAATTTTATAGGTTAATTTTTATAATTTTCTCAATTGATTTTTATCAGCATTATTCTAAAAGGCTGAGATAGATGTAATACTAATATTTATATTAATTTTGTTTTACTCTAAACCTAAACCTGTTTTTATGAAAAAAATAATTACACTACTAACAATTGCCATTATTACTCTAAATTTAAGTGTAAATGCACAATGGTCTATTTCAAATTTATCATCTCCAAGATATGGTTTAGCAGCAGCTTCAAATGGTACTAAGGCAATTTTTGCTGGAGGGATTGGCGCTATTAATATTCCACCAACTGTAGCTGATTTTTATAATTACAGCAATGGTTCTTGGTCTTCTGGTACAACATCGGCAGGAAGATATTGGATTTCAAGTGCTGTCGCAGGCAATAAAATTCTATTTGCTGGTGGTGTCGATGATTGGATTTTAACAGTAAGAGATAATATAGATATCTATAATACAACGAATAATTCCTATACAACTACTTATTTATCGGTTCCGCGTTATCGATTAGCAGGTGCAGGTGCTGGCGATATTGCAATCTTTGCTGGTGGATTTAACGATTATATTCCAGCTGTGTATGATACTGCTGATATTTATACAGCCTCAACAAATACTTGGACAACTTCTCATTTATCAGTTGCACGTTATTCTTTATGTGCTGCAGGAACAGGCACAACAATATTATTTGCAGGCGGATTTAATTCATCAGGTATCGCTGTAAATACAGTTGACATCTTTAATACTGTTTCAAATACATGGACAACCTCAACACTTTCTGTAGCTAGAGCAAATGCTACTGCAACTGCCTTAGGAAATAAAATTTATATAGCTGGTGGCGTTGACGCATTAGGTGGCTTAAGTGATGTAGTTGATATTTATGATATTAATTTAAATACGTGGACTGTTGCAAATTTATCTCAACCTAGAGCTTATTTAAGTTCTGCTGCTGTTGGCGACAATGTAATTTTCGCAGGAGGAAGTACACCAGGTTTGGGTACTGTTTATGATTATGTAGATATTTTAAATACTCAAACAAATACATGGAGCACTGCTACATTAACTACTCCAAGAGCTGCTGGTGCAGCAACTTCATTAGGAAATAAGTTTTTATATGGTGGTGGACTGAATGCAACTGGATTTCCACTAACAACTGTTGAAGTATATACAATTGTTGGAGTAGGTCTAGTTCCGGTTACTTCAGATAATAGCTTTTTAGTTTCGCCAAATCCCGTATTCAATAATTTAGATGTTTCAGTGGTTTATTATCCAACACAAAAAGAAACTATTGAAATCTATAATTCAATAGGCAAAAAAGTTTATTCGAAATTAATTCAAGAACCCAAAAATCAAATCGACATTTCTAATTTTTCAAAAGGAATCTATCTTTTAAAAGCCGGTAATGAAACAAGCAAGTTCGAAAAACAATAAATATA
>JANPGA010000396.1:0-12088 GCA_031423735.1 Bacteroidota bacterium
TGTTGGGCTTGTAAAAACACAAACAGTATGTTGTTCTGTTGAATCTAATAATGACCAGTTTTTGCCACCATCGTAGCTAATTCCTGAAAATGCTGCAACCGCTGCATTGTATTCACTAGTAACAATAAAGGTGTTCGATGTTCCTGGAACATAAGCAACATCATATTTTGCAGATAAATCATCTACGTTAGATGAATTAAACAAGATTGGCATAGGTAACCAATTCAAGCCGCCATCGATTGAATAATAGCTTTCATCCACATCTGTACCTCCAGAGGTTCCACTGCCACCACCAACGTAATGTGATGCTACCACCATACCATAAAGCGAATCCTTAAATGCTATTCCTTTTATTGAATTAGGGAAAATTGTGTTTGGCATTCTCATCCAATTAATTCCTCTATCAACACTTTTATAAATATAGCCATACACATCGCCAAGCCATATTGTGTTACCAACTACCTCATAAGAATTCAGAATGAAATTCGTCGAGCCAGATCCTAGAAATGAAGTGTCGACTGGTAAGGCTCCATTAGCAATCCAATTTATACCACCATCCATGGTTCTAAAAATAGAAGAGTCTCCAACTGTAATACCTTCGTTTGCATCGAAAAAATGAATAAACCTTCCCGCATCGGGTGAATATGAACTATTTTGGATATTCCAATTGGTTCCTCCATTTGTAGTTTGATAAACATACCCAACCTTGTTGGTTGAAATATCACTTGCCAAAATCCATGCTGTTGTTGCAGAAATTGCGCTAATACAAACAGGTGTAATATTAGGAAGTAATGAAATTGCCCCAGCATTCCATGAAGAGCCATTTGTTGTTTTAGTATAATAAGGTACAACGCCGCCACAACTTCCTGACGAGAATACTGATAAGATCCCCCAAGCAACTTTGTCTTCTGGAACAGAAAGGTCGATAACACATACTCCAGATGCACTAAGTCCGGTTCCATTTTTTGTCCAATATTGGGCTTTAAGGGTGGTGCCTAAAAGGCAAGAAGTAAATAGAATAATGAGTAGTTCTTTTTTCATAGCAATTGTTTTGGAGTGTTTGAAATGAATTTTATTATTAAATACTTAATGAAGGCCTTCCTAATTGTATCCAACTTTAATTTTGCTAAGATAAATTATACCAATAGGTTAAGCCTAAGAAAACAGGTAGACAAAAGGTGTACATGAGGCATGAAAAGCACCTTCATGAAGTAAACAAAAAATAAATTTATATTGAAAGGATAAAATCGGTAAGATTATCTTCAGTATTAAGTTGCAATTTCTTTCTTAAACGATATCGGGCAGTTTTTACTGAATCTGGCGAAATGTTTAAAATGCCTGCCATTTCTTTTGTAGATAAGTTTAACTTAATCAAAGCACAAATTTTTAAATCATTCGGACTAATATCCGGGTATTCTTTTTTAAGGATGGCATAAAAATTTTTGTTAATGCTTTCGAAATATGAATTGAAGTCCTTCCATTCTTTATCATGATTAAGACCTTTAGTAAGGATCTTATTTATTGAATTATCAGTTGAAAGGATCTTTTCATTTTCAAGTTTATCCTTGATTTCTAACATTATTTCATTTTTTTGAAGCATTTGAAATGTCATCGCAGAAAGTTGATTTTCCTTAAATTCGATTTCATTTTGTAGGTGAGTCTCTTTCTGTTTCTTTTGTTCTTCAATTGACAATACTAACGCTTCCTTTGTTTGAAGAAGCAATTTATCTCTTGAATTTATTCTTCTTAAAAAAAGAATAATTCCTAAGGAGATAAATATTAAAATCGCTATTGAGCCATATAAAAGATAATTTGTTAGTTTGGAAATATCCTTTTCTTTTTGAAGTAATTTTAATTTCCGGTCTTTTTCAGATAAATTGAATTGAACTTCAAGGCTCTTTACAACGTTAATTTTTTCACTTGAACTTAATGAATCTTTTAATTTCATCATTTCTTCCTGATAAATAAATGCTCGCTCAAAATCATTTGATTGTTTGTAAAAGTCAATTAATTTTTCCAAAACATTTAAATAAAAAGACTTATCGAGCAAACCAAAGGCAATATTTTTGGCTCTTATGAAATGCGATAGAGCAAGTTGATTATTTTTTTCAAAATGCAAATACCATTTTCCTATACCGAGTAACGCAGTTACTTGTGATTGTCGGTTACCAGTACTATCAGCAATAGCTAACGAATTATTATATAAGGTTAAACTCTTACTTTTATTGTTATTTAAAAGTTCAATATTAGCAACGTTTAGATAAGAATTTGGGAGATAGGTATAATTTTTGGCAAGAAGGTGTGCGGTTAAGGCAAGACGATAAAAATATTCTGAGGAGTCGGGTTTGTTTAATTTGCTATAAGCATTTCCAAGACTACAATATATTAAACCAAGTACCCCTGTACTATCATTTTCATTAGGAAAACCTAACATTGCTTCTTTGCTAATAGAGATTGCTTCGTTATAATTTCCTTGACGGCTGTAAATTGTACTTATAAGTTGTAAACATTTTGATCTTCCTTGCAAGGCTTTTTCGGGAGAAGTCTTTTCAATTAATTTATATTCTTTTAAAGCTTTTAAACTATATTCAAGTCCTTTGCTGTAGCTTACACTATAAGTACAGATTCCTAAATTCAGTAAAGATTCAGCAATTTCTTCTTTGTTATTTTCTTGTTGTGCTTTGTTAAGTGCTAATCCGAAATAATTTAGTGCTTCAATTTCATGATCTTGAATGAGTGAATTCCAACCTTTATCAAGATACGTTCTTGCTGATCCAGCATAACTAAAATTACATGCAAAAACCGAAGTAATAAATAAGTAAATAATGAATTGTTTTAATGGAATTATTTTCATAATTTGATTTAACTAAACAAATATCTAAAATTAAAATTATTAATCTCCATAAAGTTAATCTAATGAAGGTTCTATTCCAAGAAAATAAAATTATTAAAAAAAGAGGACAGCAAACAACAATGAATCAATAATTTTTTACAAATTGAATTTTCATAAAAGCATTTTTAAAATTATTGATATATATTTATTATAAATCTCTTATTTCATCTAATTCACGAATATAATCAGCTTGTAAGTCCTCATGTAAGGATGCAGTTAATGTTGTAATTTTTTTGATTTGTGAAAGATAAATATTTTCTAGTGCCAGTGAATGGTGGATGGGTAGCTTTGATTCTTTCATTTTACGACAATAAAACAATAACAGGTCGGTGGTAGTAGCTTTGTCGCCAATATATTTACAATATTTATTAAGAACCCTTAATATTTTTCTTAATGATTTTTTTGTAAAATAAACATTCTTTTGACCTTCAATTTCTTTAAAAAGAGTTCCTATTTCATCTTTAATTTGTAAAACATACCCGATTTTATTTTGAGATTGAAACAGAAGATAACTTAAATATTCTTTGTTGTCTTTTTTGTATTTTGCTAGAGCAATACATAAATCTGAAAGTTCTTTTTCTGATAAGTTTTGAAGCTCAATTTTGACTTCTTGCAATGATGATACATTCATACTGTAAATGTACAATGATTATTTATGTACCCATACTAATGAAAGTTTTTTTTTAAAACGTTTGTTTTTAAATAGATTCTTTGCTAATTATTGCTTAATGCGATAAACTTATTCTATTTTCACACTTTATTTATTGATATGCAAAGCCTGTTTTCATTATATAAGGAGTCTTATGCTAATTTGCAGCGTAATATTTGGGTGCTTTCTATTGCTATGTTTATCAATAGAAGTGGTTCAATGGTTTTACTTTTCTCTTCTCTTTACATGACTAAAGATTTACATTTTAGTATTGGTGAGGCAGGCCTAATTATGAGTTTTTATGGTATAGGTTCAGTTTTAGGATCTTATTGTGGGGGATGGCTTACTGATAGAAAGAACTTTTTTGATATTATGATTTTTTCACTTACTTCAAGTGGAATAATTTTATTGTTTCTTTTGATTGCTAAATCCCAGATTGCAATTGCATCAATTATTTTTTTATATGCATTTACCGCCGATATGTTTCGTCCAGCCAATTCTGCTGCTATCGCTATTTATAGTAACTCACAAAATAGAACTCGTTCAGTTTCACTTGTAAGGATGGCAGTTAATTTAGGTTTTTCGGTAGGTCCAGCTGTTGGAGGTTTTGTTGCACTTCATTTAGGATATAAATTGCTTTTTGTTATTGATGCTTGCTCTGGATTTGGTGCTGCACTAATGCTATATTTTTATCTTCCTCGAAAGCACACTGAAAAAAATAAGCATCAATCTCCCGTATTATTAGACAAATCCACTTCTGCATATCGTGATTGGCAATATTTGTTTTTTATTTTTTTAGTTGCCTTGTATGGAATGTCCTTTTTTCAATTATTTGCTAGTGTACCTCAATATTTCAATAGAATTTGTCATTATAATGAAGATACCATTGGGCTTTTGCTTGCATTAAATGGCTTGTTAGTTGTTGTAATTGAAATGCCTTTGGTTGTAATATTAGAAAGACGTCAAAAAATATTTCGTTATATAATAATTGGTGTATTATGTATTCCAATAGCATTTACTATTCTTCAGCATGGTAACGGATTACTTTCCTTTGCTATAGGTTATACCTTAATAATTACATTGTCAGAAATATTCGCCATGCCTTTTATGATGAACCATGCACTTAGTCGCCCACCCAAAGAGCGGCAAGGTCAATATGCTGCATTATATTCGATTTCGTATGGTTTAGCAAATATTGCTGCTCCACTTTTAGGTTTAGGAATTGCCAGCAAATATGGGTTTGATAGTATGTTTTACTTTTTTATTGTAGTGAGTATTATTTGTGCTATTGGTTTTTTATACCTCAATAGAATTAATGCACCATTAAAATTAAAATTGTAATTTCTATTTTCCTAAATCGTTTTGTATGTATTTTTCGTCGTCGTATCTGTAGTTTTGGTCGAAGACTTGTTAAATTCCAAGTAATAGTCAACTTTATCATTTAGATTTGATGCGATCTATTTATAAGTTCTTAATTTAATTTCTATTGTTATAATAATCATATCATGAAAAAAGCATCATTAATTACTGTATTAGTTTTTTTATGTATTCAATTAAGCGCTCAAACTGATTTAAAAAAACCTGAGGCTAGTCAAGCAGCTACAGTTATGCAGCGTATAGGCCTTACTGATATTACTATTACTTATCATAGCCCATTAGCAAAAGGAAGAAAAATATGGGGGGATCTAGTACCTTTTAATGAAGTTTGGCGAGCTGGAGCCAATGAAAATACTACCATTTCATTTACTACTGATGTTAAAGTAGAAGGAAAGGTTTTAAAGGCTGGCACTTATGGTTTACATATGATTCCATCTGAAAAGGAATGGATTGTTATTTTTTCAAATGATGCATTGGCATGGGGGAGTTTTTTTTATAATGAAAAACATGATGCTTTGCGTATAACTGTTAATCCTAAAATTGTTGAAAACCAGGATTGGTTAAGTTATAGTTTTCTAAGACCTCAAGCTGATAATGTTATTGCGGAGTTAAGATGGGAAAAATTAGCAATTCCGTTTACTATTTTTGTTGATGTGCATGAAATAGTAATCCAGAACTTGCGTAATGAGCTTACTGGAATTAATGGATTTTTCTGGCAAGGCTTTAATCAAGCTGCTAATTATTGTATTTCAAATAATGTTCACCTTGAAGACGCAGGAGTGTGGATTAACCGATCGATTGAAATTCAAAAAACTTTTTTAAATTTAAATACGAAGTCTAAATTATTATTAATTCAAGGTAAACCGAATGAAGCAGAAGCTTTAAAAAAGGAATCAATTTCTTTTGCAGATGAAAATCAATTAAACACTTATGGTTATGAGTTGTTAGGGCAAAATAAAAATCAAGATGCCTTAGCAGTTTTTAAAAGTATTGTAGTTAAATATCCTAAATCATGGAATGCTTATGATAGCTATGCTGAGGCATTAGAAAAAAGTGGTGATAAGAAAAATGCCATTTCGAATTATAAAATTGCATTCGCAAAATCTCCTGAAACACAAAAAGCACGGATTAAGGCTACAATTGAGAAGTTAGAAAAATAATACTAATCAAATTAGTTTATTTTAAATTTGCTGCTGTAATTAAATTTTATTTTGCTGTGGCTATTTAATCAACCATGATAAACTCTTGATGCAATAATTTTATTATTAGAAATTTCTAAAACTTCTGCAACGTTTAGATCTTCTTCTCCTGAAACTACACGTACATACTCCATAAAAGCTCTATGATTATCAGCAGTGATAGAGCACTCAATGTATTTTAAATTTGGGATTCTTTCAAAAGCTTCTTGCCACCAAATACGCATTGCAGCTTTTCCTTTTATTAGCCCATTTGTTTCTGGTTTCCTTATTTTTAATTTAGGACTATAATGTTCTGCGTTTTCATCATAAAGTGCGAGAAGGTTTTCTATGTTATGCTGATTGAATGCAAGCAGCCATAATTTTGCAATTTCAAGATTTTTCATTTTATGGAATTCTTTGTTTTGATAATATTTTTTATTTCAACAAGAATAGGGTGGAAGCAACATTTGGTTTTGATAATGGTGTTATTCTGTCATGATAAAGTTTTCATTGGTTAAAGCTTGCTCTCCATTGAATCGATAAGACAATAATTTACCTCCTTTAGAAATACATAAATCCAAGCAACAACAATTGTATTGTTGTAAATTTGGTTGTGAATTTTTTAGACAATAGTGCCCGAAAAAAACTGGAACATCATTTTCTGGATATCCTTTCGACAAAAATAATTTTGATGATAAATTAACTGGTAATTGAAATTCAAATAAGAATTCTTCATCGGGAATTTCGCTTCCTGTTAGCCACCATTTTATCCTATATGATTCTCTTTTTTTTGAATATTTATCTAAAAATGGAACTCCCGACATTTTAATTTCCTGACCTTTTAAGAGGCAATTAATAAGTTTATTTTCAAATTCATTTGGCTTAACTGATTTTCTGAGAAAGTCATTATTGGATAAGTCATTTATCCCTTGATTAATTAAATATTTAACATAGTCTAAATTCCATTGTGCATGAATAACTCTAAAATATGGATGATCAATATAAATTGGTAGCGTTCTAAACCAATTTACATAGTATTGAATAATGTTATCATCATTTTTAAATGCTTCAATAGTTTCACGGATTCCGATTCTATTTTTTTGTGAATGAGATCGTAAATATTTGCCATCAATAGATGTAAAATAACAAATGAAATTGTATTCATGGTTTCCAATAATGGTAAATGCATTTCCATTATCAACCATTGATTTAACTATTTCTAGTACTTCTAAAATTTTAGGACCTCGATCAATTAGATCACCCATAAATATTACTTTTCTACCTTCTGGATGTATATATGTTTTTTGGTTAAAAGTGTATCCTAATCGTGCTAAAAGTTCTTTTAACTTATCTGCATGTCCATGAATGTCACCGATAAAATCAAAATTTACATTCGAATGGTTGGGCAATAAATGTTTCATTAGATAAATTTAACATTCTAAAAATAGTTAATCTTATTGAAGTATAATTTGATTTAAAAGAGAAAAGCCCTTTGCAAGTGCAAAGGGCTTTTCTAAATATGTAAATCGACTATTAAAAAGTCTTAATTTTTTATAATGCTGAAACTTCTTCAGGTTCGTTAACTACTTCAATTTCTACAGTATTCATAATTAACATAAACTGCTTGTTCATTCGAACCTTAGCTTTTTTGTTTAGAAAGAATTCTTTTACTTGAGGATCTGTAGTTAAGGTTTTAAATAAGTCACGAGCCACAGCTGTACCACTTATACCATTCATTACTTTACCTTTTTCAATTTCAAGATTGAAGGAATAACCTGAACCGCCTCTTTCACCAACTGTTTCAAAGTCGATTTTATTGATGGTTAATTGTTGTTCCTCTTTTGTAGATTTCTTTAAGAGGATTCGAATTACAGGTAGATATTTCTGCCAAATCGTTAAGTACTTGCCTTCAATCATTTTATTTGTTGTTATTATGTGCGACTTTTCGTTTTAAAACTCTTAATGATTCTTTTGTATTTTGTAGAATTTCTTCATTGATTTTGGAACTATTTGAAGTAATTTTTACAAATTCCTTGAAGTAGAAAATGGCAAACTGACTACAAAGATAGTGGTTTATGTAACTTGCTCAACATAATTGTATAATTCGTTCTTTAAAAAGATCGAGAGTATATTATTTTAAAGGTTAAAAATGATTAAATCTTTCTATTTATTTCCCTAATAGTTCACTTTAAGATAGAAAACTCTGGAATTGAAAAGAGGTTGCTTCGAAACACGAAACAACCTCTTTATCAGTGACTTGCATGCTAAATCCTAATAAACTAACAACTTTTTCAAAGTAGAATTTTGGGAATTTGAAACGCTTAATGTGTATGTTCCTTTGCCAAATTTGCTAATATCTATTTTGTTTTCAAACTGTCCACTAAAATCAGTGAATGTTTGAGTATAGATTATTTGACCAAGCGCATTATTAATTTCAACCTTAAAGGTATCCATCTTTTTGGTGTTAAACTTTAACATGAACTCACCATTACTTGGATTTGGAAAAAGTGATAAAGCACCATCAGTTATAAATTCATTCAAGCCAACAGAACTGCAAGAATCACGTCCAACACAAATAGTACGTGATGAATTACAATTAATTTCTGTGTAAGTCCAATTAAAGAAGAAATAATAGTATCCTGCAGTTCCTGCATTACTTCTTGTAATATTTACGTCAGTACTGTTGTATGGATAAGTTGCTCCTTGTGAGTTTCTATATAAATCAACATTTCCTCTGCATTTAATGAAATAATCAGTTCCTGGGTAAAGTGTAATTGCTAAATTTACTAGGAATGGAGTATTTTGACTAACAGGAATAAAGATAGTGGTGTCAGCAAAAGTATTTCCTTGAGCATCCAAAATTTCAAATGTTCTATCTCCTGCTGAATTAGCATAAACCTCAAAACTGTTCAACACAACTGGATTTAGTACATCGAAATAAATTCCTCGAATATCACTTGCAGTAAAGAATCCTCCAACACCTTTTAATGATTCACCAGTAATATCTGAAATTCCAGAAGGTAATTCTTCATCCACATAAAATGCAGTTGTTAGGTTGATATTTGTTGAATAATTTGAACCGGTTGCAAGTAAATTACCACCACCAGCAGCATCCCACCATCTTAAAGTACCTAAACCTGAGCCAGTCGCAGACATATTCACTTGACCAGGTCCACAACGTACATCACCAATAGTAGAAGGACCGCTTACAGGACTAGCACTAATAATTACGAAATCATTATAGGTTGTTGCATCAGTTCCATTAATATTTGTAGAAGTTAAAGATACAGGATAAGTACCTGGTATATTATAAGAAACAATAGGATTTTGTAAAGTAGAAGTAGCTGGATTTCCACCTGGGAAAGACCAACTCCACGAAGTAGGCTGACCTGACGAATAATCAGAGAATTGAATTGCGGTTCCTGGACAAGCTATTTTTTTATCCGATCCAAATGCTGCAGTTGGAGGATATGAACCTGCTACATAAAGGTCAGATTGCCACATACCTCTTCCGTAAGTAGAAGCACGAATTTTACTGCCAGCATAATAAATTGAAAGTTGTGTAACCACCACATTTGGTAATCCTGCAAAAAATGGTTGCCATACACTTAGTGTAGCATCTTTATAAAAAACACCAATATCAGTTCCAATGTATAAAGCGTCATTAGAATTATCAACGCTTACAATAGTATTTACAGGGATGTTAGGAATGGATCCTGATAAATTAATCCATGTAGCTCCTTGATCATTTGTTTGAAATACTTTGTTTTTGTTAGTATATCCTGAATAGGTTATCCAAGCTTTATTGGCATCTGTATTACTACAAGCAATAGAAGTTATATTGCCAGTTGGGACATTTGTAATCGAGGTAAATGTTGTTCCACCATTGGTAGATAAATAAAGGAATCCGGGTTTAGCAGTCCAAATTACTTGGTTATTAGCAGGAGAAACACCAATAGTTGAAAGTGTACCTGTTGTAGTTGCAAACGTTGTTAATTTAGTCCATGAAATGCCGCCGTTTGTACTTCTATAAAGATTATTAAAACCGGCGTATAGTGTTGAAGCATTTACTGGATCTTGAATCCATGGAGTTACCCATGCTCCAGTTTCGGTAATTGATCCAACAGCCGACGAAAAACTTAGTCCGCCATTAGTTGATCTTTGCAAACCACCATTTGGAAGTTCACCCCACATATTTTGATCATTTGTACGATCAATAAATGCTAACATACCATCTCCACCGATTACTTTATCCCAACTTGTGCCATCATATAAATTGGTTCCGTTATCTTGCCATCCATTTATAATTAAATTTGGATTTGTTGTTGAATGACCAAAGCCGTACATCTGAGAAATTTGTAATCCATTACTTAAATCACTCCAGCTTCCACCATTATTTATTGATTTAAAAATCCCACCATCGCATCCTGCATAAATTGTATTAGAGTTTGCATAATCAATACTATGCACGTCGGCATGAACATAAGGAGCTCCGCTATTTGGGATCCAATATCCAACAATATTAAAGTTTGATCCACCATCAATTGATTGCCAAACATTAATACCTCCAACAGTTATTTCGTTTTTATCTGTTGGCGAAACATCTATTCCTAAGTCATACCAACCCTGACCAACGGTTGGGTCATTTCCATCAAAGGCTCTTCCTAAAATATTTGCTGGAGATGCAACCGTTAACTTTGTAAAATTTACTCCACTATTGGTTGATCTATAAAGACCTTCTAAACTATAGGCTGTAGTTGGTTTTGCAGCGATTAAGTAAATGTAATTTGGATCATCAAGTGTAACTGCAATTGCCATTCTGCTGATTAAAGCAACAGCAGGAAGTACTGCAGTAATTTTAGTAAACGATTGTCCACCATTTGTTGATCTATAAAATTCAGATCCACTGATATAAACAGTATTTGGATCACCTGGTTTGAATTCCATATCCTTAAAGGATCCAGCAACAGATTGAGAAAATGTTACACCACCATCTGTACTTCTATAAATTCCTTTTGAGGTAGCAACTAAAATTGTGTTTGTATTATTTGGATTAATAAGCACTTTGCTCATTTGAACATTGGTAGCAACATAAAAATTTAGTCCTGATTTATTCCAAGTTGCACCTCCGTCAATTGATTTTAATAAACCTACCGAATAAGTATCACCGGCATCACCGTCGCCAGTTGCTAAATACATAATGTTGGTGTTTGTTGGATCAATAGCTAAATCTGTACATCCAATAACTTGGCTAATTTTATCAGTATTAGTTGTCCATGATGTACCACCAGTTGTCGATTTCCATAAACCACCACCTGGGGATCCAACATAAATTGTATTACTATTAGTTGGATCAATTCTTACAAAATTTATACGACCAGCTCCTCCACCACCAGTAGGAATGCTATTTGTTGGTCCTATAATTGTCCAATTTCCGGCACCAGCAGTCTTGTATTGATTATTATATTTTTGATATTCATCGTAAGCTATTGAAGGGTTAAATCGTTCACCTGTTGGGAAAACTCGAGGAGCCATAAACCATTCCCAGCGCTTATATTGAGAATATCCGGGTACTTCAGTTTCTTCTTCGCTTGGTACTTTACCTGTTTTCTTGAAAATTTGGCGGTTAAATTTCTCTAAATCACGCTCCTTTTTTTCGTTATATTTATTGAAAGACTTCTGAACATCATAAAAATTCACTGATGGATCTTTCATTTGGCTTACCCAATCTTGTCCATAAATGGTTGAAGGTGAATAAATTGATAATAAGATGAGGCAAATAAACAGTATGTTTTTTTTCATAGAGATTTGATTAATCAAGATTATTGTTTTGTGACTATGTATATTTCAAAGATAGGAAAAACACTTTAATTACTAAATATTAATTACCTGCTTTTAAGATCTATGGTTTAAAATTCTTAAATTAAGAATCAATAATTATAAAATTTAAAATATCTCAGTATTGTTATTTCATTCAGAATTTAAAGCAAT
>JANPGA010000397.1:0-21287 GCA_031423735.1 Bacteroidota bacterium
CGATAATTCTGCAGCTATATGTTGTGCATCCGCAGCACTTCCTCCATTACCACAAAACAATACTTTTTTATCATTTTTAAATGCTTCTACCGATACCTCTGCAGCCTTTCGAATTGTGTTTAGTAGCGTTTCATCTTTTAATATTAGCTGCTTTGTATCGATTGATGCTTGAATAAGCTGAATGATATTTGATGACATAATTTATTTATCTAAATGTAAAATTATCTATTTTATTTTGAATTAACTCGTAATTGCATTTGCAAATGTTTCCCAACTATATTTTTTCTTTTCTTCAACAAGTCCTTCCACTAAATTTTTTGATCTATTATTTTCGTAAAAATCAATAATTGCATCTGCAATCGAAAGGGCATCTACTTCAACTACATAACCTGCTTTCCCATTCGGTACCATTTCAGGTAATCCACCAACTTTTGTAACAACCATAGGTTTTTCAAAATGATATGCTATTTGAGAAATGCCAGATTGTGTCGCACTTTTATAGGGTTGTACAATTAGATCAGCAACTGAGAAATAATACTTCACTTCGTCATCAGGAATATAATCGGTTGCTAAAACAATTGAACTTTCTAAGTTATTCTCTTTAATAAATTGAAGATAGTTTGTGGAATCTTCATAAAATTCTCCAGCTATAATTAACTTTATTTTCCTTTCGCGAATTCGAACATCGGTCATCGCTTTTAGTAGTAAATCAAGACCTTTATAATTTCGAATGAAACCAAAAAATAGAATATAGTTTAATGAAGATTCTATTTTTAGATGAGCACACGCTTTTTCTTTTGAAATCACTTCACCATAATGATCATAAATTGGATGAAGGATAAGTTGACAAGGTTTATTTGTAAATGTTCTTAGGTCATTTAAAACTTGCTCCGACATTGCAATAAAGCGATCAACTTTATTTAAAAAAAACTTAGTGAATAATTTGTCAGCTATTCGATGTTCGTGAGGAATTACATTATCTAGAACACTTATAATGGTTGTATGTTTATTGCCTTTTACAATCTTAGCAATTGTTCCTAAACTAGGCCCCATAAATGGCAACCAAAATCGAATCATTAAAACATCTGGCTTTAATGATTTTATTTTTTTTCCAATTTGAATCCAATTTAAAGGGTTGATCGAATTTACTTCAACTTTTATTTCTAAATCATTTGGCTTTGGTGAATCAGAATATTGAGTTTTGCCTGGAAATAAAAAGGAAGGATATTGCAATGAAAATGTGTATATAATTACTGAATGTCCTTGATGAATTAATTCCCTTGCAAGTCTTTCATTAAAAGCAGCCAATCCACCTCTTAAAGGATGAGCTGGTCCTAAGATTACAACTGTTTTTTTAGGAGATATAGGATTCATCGTTTACTAATTAATTGAACCGAACAAAGATTAAATTTAGTGATGATGAATTTAGGTTTATTGACGAATTATTTTTTGATTAGTTATCAAAAATATTTTCTTTTTTCTCAATAAGGTAATGGTTACGTTCAACGCTATTTCTAGAAACTAATTCGCTTACAAAACCGGCCAAAAACATCTGAGTACCTAATATCATTGATGTTAATGCAATATAGAAGGAAGGACGATCAGCAAGTAAACGAGCTGGTGTGTTGTGAAATGAAAGATATAATTTACTTAGACCTAACCATACTGAAAGGAGGAAGCCTACCAAAAAAAGTAACGATCCAAGGGTTCCAAATAAGTGCATTGGACGTTTCCCAAATCTTGAAACAAACATTATTGAAAGCAAATCAAGAAATCCATTAATAAATCTCTCTAATCCAAATTTCGTTACACCGTATTTCCTTGCTCGATGTTCAACAACTTTTTCTGCGATTTTTGTAAACCCTGCCCACTTTGCAATAACTGGAATGTAGCGATGCATTTCCCCATACACTTCAATACTTTTTACAACTTCCGATTTATATGATTTTAATCCGCAATTAAAGTCATGAAGATTATTTATTCCCGACATTTTACGCGTTGCCCAATTAAAGAAACGGCTTGGAATTGTTTTACTGATCGGGTCATGTCTTTTTTGTTTCCATCCAGAAATAAGATCAAATCCTTCGTTGGCAATCAAATTATACAAACCTGGAATTTCGTCAGGGCTATCTTGCATATCAGCATCCATGGTAATTACTACTTTTCCTGTGCAAGCTTGAAATCCAGTTTGCAATGCTGCTGATTTTCCATAATTTCTTCTGAATTTTATTCCTTTGAAATTTGAATTTCTATTGCAGATTTCTTCTATTACTTTCCACGATTTATCCTTACTTCCATCATCAATAAAAATAACTTCATACTTGTAATGATTTGCAATAACAACTCTTTCAATCCATGCCGAAAGTTCAGGTAATGACTCATCTTCGTTGAAGAGTGGAATTATGATGGAAAGGTCGAGGTTATTAATCATTAGTTAATAGGACTAGGTGGTGTTTTTCTAAGAATACCAGCTGTGATAAATGAAATAATTAATCCGCCAAAAGTCTTATTCCAGAATTCTTGTGATGCAATGCTGGTAGTAGTAATTTTTTCAATATTTTCAATAGAGGCATCATATAATTTATCTCCAAACATTGATTTTGATAATTGTTCAGATTGTTCAAGATACATTAAACTTTCTTCTTTAAATCGTTCAACAATATTTACATCAATTACCGATGCGAATGTCCAAACTAAAAGTGCAAATAAAAACCCACCACAAGCAGCTGTTAAAAAACCAACCCTAAATGCTTGCCAATACCTAATGTATCCGAGCCCTTCGTTTTCTCTATAATGTTTTGTACCTAAAACAATGAAAACTATTGGGATCCAAACGCCTAACCACGAAATTTGTCCTAACGGATTAGAGCTCGTCCAATACAATAAAAGAAACATGGCGAAACTTCCAAGTCCACTCATTGCTCCATAGTTGAGTGCTGTTTTAATTACTGGAGGTTCATTCATAGCTGGCAAATTTAGTTGAAAATTAGTCCCGATCGACTGGCAATAAGGTAGAATTTAAAGAAAGAGTTGTTAAAAGGAAGGAATTTTAATGGCCGTTTTAGGAAAGTTAAAAGCACAAAAAATGGGTAAGCTACTTATATCGCACCGCTCAACCACTTATCCTTGCTACCTTCCGGTCCTGGGGAGGTTCGTAGGAGCTGGTCGTATAAGACTTACCCACTGCAAATGTAATCAAAATGGAAGTAAATCACTTTCTATTTTGTTTAGAAAAATTATATTAGCTATAAGCCTTTGACTATTAGTGGCTTTATGGTAACGTTCAAAAGTTTATCTTTTAAAAGAGGTTGGATTTTTTAGCTTTGCACTCGAAAATATTCTTCTTAAAAAATATCCTATGAAATTCTTTATTGATACAGCGAATCTTGATCAAATCCGTGAAGCGAATGATCTTGGAGTACTTGATGGTGTTACAACGAACCCATCGTTAATGGCCAAAGAAGGAATTCGTGGTCAAAACAATATTTTGAAGCATTATGTTGACATTTGTAATATTGTAGAAGGTGATGTAAGTGCCGAAGTTATTTCTGTAGATTTTGAAGGAATGATCCGTGAAGGCGAAATTCTTGCTGAATTGCATCCTCAAATAGTTGTTAAAATTCCCATGATTAAGGATGGAATTAAGGCAATAAAATATTTTTCAGGAAAAGGGATTCGCACTAATTGTACGCTAGTTTTTTCAGCTGGGCAAGCATTATTGGCTGCAAAGGCCGGCGCTACTTACGTGTCTCCATTCCTTGGTCGATTAGATGATGTTTCTACAGATGGATTAGCATTAATAGAGCAGATAGTTCACATTTATGATATGTATGATTACGAAACCCAAGTATTAGCTGCTTCTATTCGTCATCCAATGCATATAATTAAGTGTGCTGAACTAGGTGCTGATGTAGCAACTTGTCCATTACAGCCAATTTTAGATTTGTTAAAGCATCCCTTAACGGATAGCGGGTTGGCGAAGTTTCTTTCCGATGCAGCGAAGGTTTAAAAAATATTAATGATTATTGTTAAGGCTATTTCTACAAAGAAGTAGCCTTTTTTTATAATCAATATCTATCTGATAATTTAGTGTTTGATACTAAATTTAAGAAACCTAAAAAATGATAATAAACATGTTTGATTTGTTTGCGAACCTAATAATTTTACAAAAAATAAGGTTCAATAGAAACAGTAAATAGTTTTAATAAAATAATTTATAAATTATAACATGACAACAATACATATAGCAAAAACAGAAGCCGATGTCTTGAAGTGTACGGAAGTAATGAAGGCATTGCGTACACATTTAAATTCTGAGAATATCTTACCAATCATTACTGGAATGATGAGTAGGGGATATAACTTAATTTATATTATGGATGGTGAAAGAGCTGTTGCTGCGGCAGGATACCGTTTTACTGAACATCTTGCTTGGGGAAAATCAATATATATTGATGATTTAAGTACACTTCCAGCTGCACGACTATCAGGATACGCAAGGTTATTACTTGATTATGTTTTTGCAGAAGCGAAAAATCATCATTGCACACAAGTTCACCTGGATTCAGGATGTATTCCTGCTCGTTATGATGCACATCGGTTGTATATACGATATGGGTTTAACATAACTAGTCATCATTTTGCGATGCATGTAAAATAACCCTGAAGTAGAATGCTTTGAATTCACTTCAGGGTTATTCTTGAATTAATGTTGTATTGTAAACTTTAATGATTTTTGTTGCGAAGGACCTTCGAATTGTAACTGATAAATTCCATTTGGAAATTTGCTTACTGAAATTTCATTCGATTGTTCACCACTTAAAAATTGCTTGCTTGATGAATATACAACTTGTCCTAAATTATTTACAATTTTCATATTGTAAATTCCAGTTTTGTGAATAACAAAATTCACTTTAAGTTTATCACTAACAGGATTAGGCCAAACTACAAGAGATGCTAGATCATTATTTTCATTTAACCCAGTAATTTTTTGATCGTATAAACTTAAGTCATCCATTAATGCTTCTACTAGGCTACCTGCATTTGCATCTTCAGCAATAAAACGAATAGAAACTGTTGCATTTGGAGTAACATAATCACTTACTCGAAAAGCAAATCTTCTCCAGCTATGATCGGCAACCTTTGTGTTTTCTATTGGTGTATAATTTATACCATCATTAGAGATAGAAACTTTCCAAAAATCTGTTCCAGGTGTTGCTCCTTGATCGTTTGAATACCAACGATAATATTCAAATGTTGGGTTTGAATAGATTGATAAATCATAGGTAGGAGTTTGTAACGTTGTTGCTCCTCCATCTACATCATTGTCTCCTGCATTTGTTCCTGCAGACGATGCACCTGTTACGTAGCATATTGAACCCAATGGAGTTGTTTGTGTATTAGGTTGTACCACATTTCCATTTGCAGTAGTTTGTGTCGGAGTATCTTGTTGCCACTTACCAGTGGTTGCTTGATCTCCAGGAATTCCTTCAATCCAAAAGCCAGCATTGAAATCAAAGTCTTCTGTAAATATGCTATCATATCCAACTAAAATATAGTAAGGAATATTTGGATCCACTTGATCGGCAGATGGTGGTTGAACATTACTTTTTATGCTATTATTATCAGTTAAATAAATGTAATATTTAATAACAGTTCCATTTGGTTGTGCCGGAATATTCGTTGTATAATTTATTCCATTTGTTGTACTTAAAGAAGTAGTATTCCAAGTTCCTGAATTGTTTATACTATAATCAACATTTACACCTTGTAAAGCCCATGCAAATTGTAAGTTAGCTAAAGAAGCATTTAAAGTAATTGTAGAAGTGCCGTTTGAAAATAAAACAGGTGAATGTACAAGATCTGCATTTGATAATAAAGTTATTCCATGTTGTGCAAATCCAGTAGTAATAGCAACAATGTTTGGAGTTCCATTTAATAAATTTGCATCGTTATCATCTGCTTCTAAAGCATCAATTAAAATATCAGTATAAACTTGACCTTCTGAACCATCAGGACCATTCGCTAATCCAAAATGTGACTCAGCGAAAATGGAAGTCATATTTGTTAAGGAATTTAATTTTAACGCGGTTGACCACCAAGCACCGCAAATAATTTCACCATTATCGTGTACCTCTCCAGTTAAATTGGCAGGATAAACTTTTCTAGTGGCTCCATTATCGAAATCATAAGTTCTAACAAAAGAAGTAGGATCAGTGCTGCTTAAACCTATTCCTAAAACCGGATTATTAGTTATGGAAATGGCCCACACATCAGAATAACCTTCACCCATTCCACCGTTATTAAAGGAAAGACCATTTGCTTGCCAAAATCTATCAGTAATACCATGTCCATATTCATGATATACTACATCAGCAACTTGTGCAAGATCATTACAACCTCCGCCTTCTAATAGAAAGTTGATTGCCGTTCCATCATAAAAGGCATTGCAAGTTCCAGAAGTAGTTACATCAATTCTGGTGTCAAGTGCAAGATCTAATCCTGTAAACGAAGGGAAGTAGCCTTTCATAAAATCATGAACTTTATTTACATGGTAATAACCTGAAATATGTTGAATAGTTGTTGTAGAATTAAAATCAGCAAAGTTGCTTCCTGAATTTAAAGTAGAAGTAAATGTTGGTGAAGTTGAACCTTGATCAGTAACAACCCTCGACCACTTACCTTCAAGAGAAAATATTGCAGAAATTGGAGAGCCAACATTTAAACTTATAAATCCACTTGAGTCGGTATAATAATTAGTACCCGCTACATTTATCATTAAGTTTGGTAAAGTAAGAGAGGTAGATGGGTTAAATGGATGTGTTTTATAACCAGTTCCAGTTACTGTAACATCATTTGAAAAATGATTTACATTATTTACTCTATAAAGAACTTCTCCAGAATTAGCATCAACTAGAGTGTAATATTTAGCAGGAGCACCTTCTGGATCTTTTGAATCGACAGTAATTTCATATACCAATCGATAGTCGTTATTAAACTTTTGAGGTATTGGTAATATTTTTAATGCGGAGTTTGGATGAACAGCATTTATTGGATTTTTAATATCTATTGTTGCAGCCGAAATTGCATCTGATGAACTTAAGGTTGGAATAGTAGAAATTGCAATATCATCATAAACATCAGTACCAAACATTACTACTTTGTTGTCGAGGGTCATTTTTACTGTTAACCTACTCCAAAGAACTTCTAAACCATTGTAATTTTGCTTGAAATTTGTATAAATATATTTTTTTGAAATTGGTGCGGAAATAAATTCAAGATTTGATGAATTTGAAACATAATCTTGCAAATAATTATTTATAAAGTAGAGGGCGGAAGCTTGAGGAGAGCTTGTAACATTTAATGCAATTGGAGTTCCAAAAGAACGATGTGGTTTTCCATTTGTTTCATTGAATTGCACCCACCAATCGCCATTTTTTTGTTTAAAAGTTTGCCATGCTGATTTAGCTCTTAATTCTTTCTGAAGTTGCTCGTTTGGAAGCCTTTTGTTATCGGTGATAAATCTTTTAAGTAATGGGTCATAATCATGGTGAATATCAGCAGCTGATAGCTTTAATCCAATTATGAGTAGTAGTAAGATGGTAAAGTTTTTTTTCATGAAATTAAAATTGATTTTGTGTAAACAAATCTAATAAATCCAAAACTATTAATTGTAAGATGGTTGTCAAAAGTCCAAATACACATGAATTTATTAGAATAGTACCTAAAAAACACATTAAACTTAAATTATTTAACGATTTCAATAATTTTTAATGCAATCTCGGTGGGATTTTCAGTTGATAAAAATTGATAATCGCCTTGGTGGCGAAACCAAGTAAGCTGTCTTTTTGCGTAATTCCTAGTATGTTGTTTGATAAGTTCGAATGTTTCATTTAAGCTGCGAGCTCCATCAATATATTCAAAAAGTTCTTTGTATCCCACGGTTTGGAGCGCAGGATGATCTCTATATTTAAGTAAACTTATAGCTTCTTCTAAAAGCCCTTCTTTTCTCATCCATTCCGTTCGGATATTAATCCGCTCATACAATTGATCTCTTGGAAAATCTACAACAAAAGAATATAAATTATAATCATTACTTTTTTCTTTCTGACCTAGATAATAGGAGTAGGGGTTTCCTGTAGTTCTAATAATTTCTAATGCTCGAATTATTCGTCTATGATTTTGTTGATCCACTTTTTTGTAGAATTCAGGATCATTTTTTTTTAGTTCTTCAAGAAGAGGTTGTAATCCATTCGTTTTAAATTCATCTTTTAATGATAGCCGAATATTTTCATCAATTTGAGGTAAATCATCAAGACCATTTATCAATGCATTAATATATAATCCTGAACCTCCAACTACAATTACTTCATTATTATCTTTAAATAAGGTTGTTAATATTTCTTGTGCTTGAATTGCAAATGTACCTGCGTTTAAATGATCTGCTATTGAATGACTATCTATAAAATGATGCTTCGCATTTGATAATTCAATTAGATTTGGTTTTGCTGTACCAATAGAAAGTTCTTTGTAAAATTGTCTTGAATCAGCAGAAATAATTTGTGTTTTATAAAACTGTGCAAGTTGTATTGCAAGAGAAGTTTTTCCAGAAGCAGTAGGTCCACCTATTACAATAAGTTTTTTATTCATTTTAATAAAAAAAACCACAAAGATGTTCTTTGTGGTTTTTATGTTTTAATTATTTCTCATTAAACTATTAATATCCTTCATCTTGTTTTTCGTCTTCGCCATCAGCAAAACCAACTTCATTATCATCTTCACTTACTTCTTCTTCTTCACCTTCCTCACTCATTCCAACTATTTCATCATCATCAACGCCTTCTTCTGCTTCTTCCATCAAATTGTCTGCAACTACATCATCCTCTTCATCGTCTGAATCTAATCCGTCAGCCGCAACTACACCTCCTAAAGTTCCAGTTAATAATTTATCAAGTTCATTATCTTCTGCAAGAATATTTTTTGGTATTGCAGTTACTTTGTATTGTTTAGGTGCTTCGCCAATTGATTTTACACAAACTGGATAATTGCGCATTGGATCAGCTTGTGGAATAATTTTTACTAATTCTATTCTGAAAAACCAATTTGAATCATAATCACTATGGTAAATAATTTTTTGATGTGGATCGATAATATGCATACTTAATTTTGCATCTTTCATCAAGGTAATTTTATTTCCTTCTTTATCGATGCCAGGATTTAAAGAAATTTCTAATCCTTTTGTCCAATACTCGTTACTAATAAAGAAAGAAGCAGGCTTTGAAGCATCGAATCCTACACAAGATTGAATAATTATATGTAGCTCCTCAAATGTTTGGGTGCTTTTAATTTCGATATCTCGTGTTACATCATCGTAATCTTCGAAGGAAACACGGAATTTATAAACTGTAGGCATTTTTAGCGATTAGGTGTGCAAAGGTAACTACCCCATATTTAAGGAGCAAAATATTTTAATGAGAAAATTAAGGAATTGTTATCACAGGTGAGAGACCTAATTCTGCGGCTTTTAGAACTAATAATTGGCATGCCTCGTCATATTTATTGGGGATATGCCCATCTAAAATAGCCTCTCTAATTGCATTTTTTAGAATACCAACTTCTTTTCCTGGTTTCAAATTGAAAGCATTCATTATAAATTCTCCAGTAATTAAGGGTTGCCAATTTCTGATTCTATCTTTTTCTTCAACCTCAATTAGTTTTTGTTGTACTAGTTCAAAATTTGATCGGTATTTACGTTGTTTAAATTCGTTCTTTGTAGTTACATCGGCATGGCATAGTTTCATTAAATCTTCTATTTCATCACCAGCTTCGAAAAGTAATCTTCTAACAGCTGAATCCGTTACTTCGCTTTTAGCAAGTACTATAGGTCGCAAATGAAGTAATACCAACTTCTGAACATACTTCATTTTTTCATTTAATGGAAGTTTTAAATGTCGAAATATGGTAGGAACCATTCTTGAACCTTTGTCCTCATGTCCATGAAATGTCCACCCATGTTCTAGTTCAAAACGCTTCGTCGCAGGCTTTGCTATATCGTGAAGTATCGCAGCCCATCTTAACCATAAATTATTGGTAGAAGAGGTGATATTATCTAAAACTTCTAAGGTGTGGTAAAAATTATCCTTATGACTTTTTCCATCTATTGTATCAACACCATATAATTCTGCCATTTGCGGAAAAATTATATGTAATAGGCCAGTATAAAATAAAAGCTTAAAGCCGATTGAAGGTTTATCGGATAGAATTATTTTATTGAGTTCATCACTAATTCTTTCCATGCTTATGATAGCAATACGTTCACGCTGAGTTTTAATGGCTTCGAGCGAAACAGGATCAATGGTAAATTTAAGTTGTGTTGCAAATCGGATGGCTCTCATCATTCGTAATGGATCATCTGAATAAGTAATTTCTGGATCCAGTGGTGTACGAATAATTTTTGCCTCTAAATCAGCTAATCCTGTGAATGGATCTAGTAATGATCCAAAATCCTCAATATTTAAACTAATCGCTAATGCATTTATAGTAAAATCTCTTCTTTTTTGATCATCGTCTAACGAACCTCCAGTTACTTCCGGTTTTCTTGAATCGGTTCGATAGGATTCTTTTCTAGCACCTACAAATTCTATTTCAAAATCATCAAGTTTTATCATGGCAGTTCCAAAATTTTTAAAAACCGACACATTAATTCCATTCCCAAGCGCAGCTGCTAAGCGATTTGCAACGTTTATTCCATCACCAATTACTACGATATCAATATCCTTACAAGGTCGATTTAGAAGCAAGTCGCGTACATAACCTCCTATAACATAGCAATCTACGTTTTCTGCTTTACAAATGGTAGAAACCCTTTCAAAAACAGGATGATCTAATCTTATAATTTTTCCAGTATTCAAGTTCAAATTATTCAAATAATTGCAAAGGTATTAAAGAGTTGGTAAGATGATTTTTTTTAAAAGAAATTGCTATTTGAATAATATTCTGTATTTTCATCATGATTTATATCAGTTAATCGCTGATGTTTCTCATGTTTTTGATAATTAGATCGTGTTATTTTAGCAAAATATAAACAAATTAAAAATGGAACAAAAATTAATATTCGACCAACATACAGAGCATATGGAATGGTTAAATCGATTGGCATTTTATAAGGATGATATTAAAATTTTACGAAACCGATTAACCGAGGTTGCTGCTAAGAATACAGAACAAAATATTCTTGCTAATGTTGAACATTTTGAAAATATGTTAATCGTTCAACAAGAACAGAATGATATTTTACGTCATGATGTAAAACAGTACGAAAATGTAATTGAACAAAGTATTTTAAAAAATCCAACTGCATCTGATCACCGAAAAATGGATGATCATGTTAAACTTCGTGATGCTGTTAGTACTTATGAGAAGTTGTTTGCTGAAATGAGAAAAGATTTTATTAGTTTTATCGCAAAGTGGATGTAATAATAATATAAAAAAAGTATGTCGATACATTTTGATGAATACGCTCAGAAGGGCAAATCCTTATTAAAAGAAGTTGCAAAAGAATTAAAGACCGATGATACAGATCGAGCTGGAAGAATGCTTCGTTGTGTATTAAGAGCATTAAGAAATAGATTAACCATTGAAGAATCATTTCAATTGTTAGGTCAGTTACCAATGTGCTTAAAAGGAATTTATGTGGATGGATGGAAAGTAAGGATGGATCCCCGAAAAATAAATCACATTAGTGAGTTTAGAGCCGATATCATGAAAGAAGATGATTGGGCTGCTTTAAAAGATTTCTATTTCGAAGGTTCTGTTGATGATGCAATAAAAGCAGTATTCAAAGTTCTTTCTAAACATGTTTCTGCTGCTGAGATTCATCACGTAATGGAGGTATTGCCTGCTGATTTAAGAATGATATTAGATGAGACTTATGTAAAAAGTTAAGATTATAATATTCTAAATCGGTTGATAATTCACTATTTTACTTTTAATAGTAATTTGGAATTGCCAACCGATTTTTTTATTTCATAGAAATATTTTTCTTAAATATAAAACCTTTCATTTCCTTACCAATTTCAACAAAAGTTTTTATGTTTAAAGGGAATTCAAGAAATACATGTAGGAAACTTAAGAAGAAAAGAAGTTTAAGTCCTGTATGATAATCATAAGCATAAACAACTATTGAAATTATCCAAATTGCAAGAGTTGCAATTAAATATCGGCGATCAACTAAATGCCATTTTATGATAGATGTTTTACTGAACCAATTTAAATAATGGTAGGTATAAGCAAAGGCAATAAACCTCATTACCATAATTCCTGTAGTGGAAGAAAAAATTATTGGCAAGGCATCTTGATCAAATTTTTTAATCTCTGATAAATGAAAAACATTAATTAAATAATGATTCAAAACGGAGAAATCTCGATAAGATTTTAAAACATAATCTCCTACATGATAAGTTGAATTTGATGCATTAATAAAAAAGAAACTTAATGCACAAAGTACAAAAACAAGGAGAGAAAGTATACCGGAACTACTTTTTGATTTCAGTGCTCCGTAAAAAATAAATGATCCAGTAAAAATAAAAACATGAATAATAGTTGGTAAAAATATTAGGAAAAAAATCAAATTAAAGGTAGAATTATTAATCACGGATGCAGAAATGAATATTAACAAGATAGCGATTGCTTTTAAGTACCAATCTTTCATAAAATAAAACGCTATCGCAGAAAGTAGAGCCAAGTATGGAGCCATCATCGATGCCTTGTGAAATTGATTAAACCCCAAACTTGTAAAGGTAGGTAGCAGCGCTAGTAGAAGTAACCAAATGAAATCATATTTCCCCTTTACAAAGTAATTTCGTTGATGTAACCATGAAATCTCTGTGAGATAATGCAAAGGTCCCAAAATCGCGTAGGAGAATAAAAAAAGTTCAAAAGGAATAATAAACGCAATTATACAAGAAAATAGCATCAATCCAATGTTTAATAAATTAAGTTGCCTTCCTTCCATTGTCAAATTATTATGGGTGAAAAATACAAAGAATAAGGATTTAAATTTATTTTCAAATTATAGTTTTTCAACTAATACTTTTAGGATTTCAAGCTATTACTTTCTATATCTTTGCCACAAAGTAAATTGTATGAAATTAAATCCATCTGTTAAGTTAAAAGATCTTGCTGATCTTGTTAGTGCTCGTGTAATTGGTGATGGTAATATGGTAGTTACAGGTATCAATGAAATTCATCGCGTAGTAAAAGGAGACCTTACATTTGTTGATCATCCTAAATATTACGATAAAGCGCTTAACTCTGCTGCAACTTTTGTTATTATAAATAAAGAAGTGGAAGCTCCAGAAGGTAAAGCATTAATATTTTCTGATGATCCATTTAGAGATTATGTTTTTCTTACAAAAAATTTCAGACCGTTTGAGCAAAGCTTTCATGCTATTCATCCAACAGCCAAAATTGGTGAAGGAACCATTATACAGCCAAATGTGTCGGTTGGACCTCATGCAGTTATTGGTAAAAACTGTCTAATTCATAGTGGAGTAGTAATTTACGACCATACCATAATTGGCGATAATGTAATTCTTCATGCAAATGTTGTTTTAGGTGCCGATGCATTTTATTTTAAACGTCGTCCTGATTTTTATGATAAAATGTACTCTTGTGGTCGCGTTATAGTTGAAGATGATGTTGAAATGGGCGCCTGTTGTACTGTTGATAAGGGCGTTTCATCAGATACTATTGTTGGTAAAGGAACCAAATTTGATACTCACGTACATATCGGCCATGATACTGTAATTGGTAAAAATTGCCTTTTTGCTGCTCAAGTTGGTATCGGTGGTTGTGTGAATATTGAAGACAATGTGATTCTTTGGGGGCAAGTAGGTTGTCAGAAGGATTAAACGATAGGAGCAGGAGCCGTTGTTTTAGGACAGAGTGGCATCGGTAAGTCACTTGCTGGAAATCGTACTTATTTTGGTAGTCCAGCGATTGAGGCGCGACAAATGATGAAAGAAATTGCCTTGGTTCGCCGTTTACCAGAGCTTGTTGAAAAAATGAAATAATATAGTTTAAATCGACGCATTTGCTGATTAGATTCGTACGATGGCTGATCTGAAAGTTACTGGGGACCCAATCTCACCAGAGTTATTTGTGAAGAAGCTTCAACTACATTGGTTGTTGCAAATTACAAAAGCTATAAATTATGATTTGCCAGCCTCTCAGTTGTATGAGATTTATGAGGCGGTAATGCGTGATCAATTAAAAGTTAAGCGTTTGGTTTTATACATCCATGAAAAAAATTGGCATGAGATGTTATCCTTTGGAGCTCCTGAAGGATTTAAATTTTTAAATCCTGATATTCGTTTTGGTGAGCTTAGCGAAATGCAATTTAACAACCTAAGTATGCCTGCTTGGGTGAAAGGCTTTGAAAGCATTATTCCTGTTTACCACAATAACAAAGCTCTTGCTTACGCATTTATCGGTGATTTACACCATGAAGAAATTCATACATTAAAAGAAATCCTTCCTTTTATCCATACAATCACCAACATAATTGTTGTAGCAATTGAAAATAAACGTTTAACAAAAGATACTATACATCAAGCTCAAAT
The DNA here is from genome assembly GCA_031423735.1 of Bacteroidota bacterium. GTDB lineage: Bacteria > Bacteroidota > Bacteroidia > AKYH767-A > OLB10 > JANXSD01. The sequence goes on from JANPGA010000397.1 coordinate 14,622, forward strand.
GCAAAGAGAGTTGGAGCTTGCCGCAAGAATGCAGAATATGCTTTTTCCTGCTCATTTACCTAATAATAAACAGATTGATTTAGCAGCAACTTATCTTCCTCATCAACAGGTTGGAGGTGATTATTATGATTATATCGAATTAAATAAAGATGAATTGATGATATGCTTAGCTGATGTTTCGGGGAAAGGAATTTCTGCAGCATTGTTAATGTCGAATTTTCAAGCAAATTTGAACGCAAAAGCATCTGTTACAAAATCGCTTCAAGAATTGGTAATTGAATTAAATGCAAGTGTAAATAAAAGTGCAAAAGGCGAAAAATTCATCACTGTTTTTCTAGCTATATTAAACACAAAAACGCATATTATACGATACGTAAATGCAGGTCATAATCCTCCTTTTATTTATGATAAGGGTGAATTTGTTTTGCTTGATACTGGAACTACTGGACTAGGTATGTTTGAAGAATTACCATTCATTCAAGAGGGAATGGCTTTTTTGCATCCTGGTGCAACCTTATTTTGTTATACAGATGGCGTTGTTGAACAAGAAAATGAATTAGGGGATATTTTTGGAATAGAAATATTAATGGAAGAAATCAGAAACAATGCCGATGTATTTACTATGAAAGATTTGCATTTTAGAGTTATCGATGCGTTTAATAATTTCAGGAAAAATACCGACCCAATTGATGATGTTACTTTATTAAGTTGTAGGTTGATCTGATAAGTTTTTAGAAACTCTTTTATCATGATAAATTTCAAGAGCTACTAAGGCCGCTAAAAAACCCCAAAAAGGAACAGATATTTTTTCAGTATCTAAAAAGAAATTTAATGATCCTTGAAATAAATAAGTAATCCATCCAAGCAATAAACCTTTTGCAAGTATCCGAATACTTTTATCCTCACATCGTTTAATAAAGCTGGAAGCTCTTTGAATCGCAACAACGAAAAGCAAAATAAATAATATTGGCCCTAAGTATCCTTGTTCGGATAATGGCCCTAAGAATTCGCTATGTGAGCCTCCTCCGGTACCTTGATTGGTACTTATTCTTGATTTCTGACTGTCTTTTTGAAAGGGCGCATATTTAAACATATACGTGCCAGGTCCATATCCTAGATAAGGTTTTGTTTTAAACATTCTAATTGCAGAAGCCCATCTATTTAAACGTTCGATATTTGAATCATCAGTAGAAATGTTTCCAATAGAACCAACATGCGACGAATAATTTGTAGAAGAGACTTTTGTATTTTGTTCGAGTTTTAAAACTATTTCAGTTCTGAAGGTAATCGCAGAAATTATTAATAATAGAAAACCCGTATAAACAAGTATTGGTTTTATTCTAAATATAAAAACGAAAAAGCAACCAAAGGCACCAATAAGTCCAACCCATGATGCACGAGAGTACGACAAAACTATTGCTGTAATGAGAAAGAACAAGATTACAAATTGTATTACTCTTGAAAAATTATCTTTCTTTTTATCAAAAATTAATGCTAAAACTACGGGGATAAAAAAACTAATCGCAGTACCATATGCAGTATGATCGTTATAAAATGGTGTCATAGCAATATGAGCTGATTCTTCAGTAAAACCAGCTACAAATTGGTTGAAAATAGTGTACCCGATTACCATCAAAAGTGGGATAAGATAAAGCCATAAAAATTTTGAAATATTTTCGAATTTTGAGAAAAGATAAAGAAACATAAAATAGAAAACGCTTACATACGTGAAGCGTGCTAAGGTTGTTTTTATTGAAACAATTACAAGGCTGCTTGTTGCAGTAGTAATTACAAACCAAGCTAGTTGAATAAAAATCATTATCGTAACAGGATGGCGAAGGATTCTTTTATCTAAACCACCATCAGCTAAAACTTTAAGCCAAAAAATAATAAAAAGGCCAAACATTAAAGGTTCAGAAGGAACACTTACGCCCACCCCTAAATTTGTACGTGCTAAATTAAGTGAAAGTGGTGTTATGAAAACCGAAAGATAAGCCAAAGTATCTATTCGGAATATACCTAAAAGAATTACTAAAAACACAATGGGTAATCCAGCTAAATATCCTACATTATAAATAAATGCTACTCCAATAAAAAGAGTAAAAATTGCTGATATAAAATAGAAAGTTCTAACTTGATTTTTATCAAGCGCCATTAATTTAAAATTTGACAAATCAGACACAACCGAATTAGTTAATATCTTTTAATGCTTCATTTATTTTAACCTTTAATTGTTCTTGATACAAGATAAAAAGAAACGCCATAAAAAGAGAAGAGCATACAATTGCAATCATGATTAAAGCGCGTTTAGGTGAATCTTTTTTTTCCGGAACAGTTGGTTTTGTGACTGTATTGTGAACTTTTAATTCTTTAGATAAATCTTCAACTATAATATCATATTTTATTTTGTATTCATTATAGGCCCAAATAGTTCGATTATAATTTTCCTTTAATGAAACATATTCACTTCCTTTTTCTTGTAAATTTTTGCGCGTTTGTTCCATCTTCGTATTGGCACCACCACTGCCAAGAACCTTATAATACTCTCTTGAAAATCCACTTATTTGGTTTTCAAAATCGGTAATTCCATAATCAGTTCTTAATTTAGTAAGTGCAATACTCATCGAATCCAATTGATGTTGTTTATCATCAAGCATTGATTTTACAATGGTGTATTGTTCTTTCGCTCTACTACGAACAAGGGCAATCGCTTTTACATCTGTATAATGAATAAGTGCTTCACAAATTTTGGCTGCTGTATCAGGGTTGTGATCATAAACTGTTATATTAATAGATTCGAATTCTGTTGGCCTTATTTCTATGTTCTCGTATAATACATTCATGATTTCAAATCGAGGAGCTGCACCAGCCGTATCAATTTTAAAGTGATTATAAAGATTGAATTCCGCTATTAAACTGTCTTTTACATCTTCCGAATTTAACAACTGAGCTAATTGCTCGGTAGGTGTTTCTTTAGAATAAGGTTGAAGGTTATCAGGGTAAATATTAGCATAAGCCTTATAAACAGGCTTCATAAAAACGGGTAATGAAATAATGAAGGAAAAAATCGCTGATCCAATAAAAACTCTAAATAATTGTTTCCGCCATTTTATTGCTATTTGGAGTAAACGAATACTATTTAGCTGATCAGTTGCCTGACTGTTATTTGCCATAATTCAAATGGATTTGTATTAATGAAGGGCAAAAATAGGTTAAAATAACTTTGCTCAGACTTCCATCTATTCAACGTCTGATTTTACCAGTCGGAACAGTTCACGTGGTTTAATTAGAAATAAAATTAGCGAAATCCCAACACAGGCAAAAGAAGCAATTATTACGAACATTAACCAATGAGAACCTGCTATTTGATGGGTAAGGTAAAAAACACTTAAGCAAAGAGATAGGAAAAACAAATATCTCAAAGCTAATTTCCATTGAAACTTCAATTTAAATACTTTATGCGCAAGTAAAATTTGTAATCCAGCGGTTATATATTGCGTAATTAAACTGGAAAATGCGGCTCCTTTAGCTTCAAATCGGGGAATTAAATACAGGTTTAAACCAATATTTAACAACATTCCAGCGGTAGCTACAATATTGAGATACTTTAGGTTGCCGTTTGCTGTTAGTAATGTTCCAAAAATGTAAACAGAACTTATCGCAAGGAAACAACTCATAATCATTCTAAAAACGATGGCTGATTGGTCAACATGTTGATGATATAATAACCCCATTATTTCATGACTAAAAAAGTAACATAACGACAATAATATCATTGCAGGAACAGCGATTAGGGAAAATGAAAGTTCTACCAATTCAAAAAGAGACTGTTTTTTCTTAATCATATGGGAAAACATCGGTAGTAATAATCCGGAAAATAAATAAGCAATCATATTGGATGCGTCTAACAAACGATAAGCTTGAGCATATATTCCAGCCTGTTCGGCTCCATTAGGTAAAAGTCGCTCAATCATCACTGAGTCAATGCGATTATAAAAGGTCATTAACAATATTAATATTGCATATGGATAGCTTTGTTTTAGAATTACTAGGAAAAACTGAGGATTCCAGCTTAAACGATTTAATTTGGCTTTGGTAGCAACGATAAAAAAAGTAATTATAGCAGTAGTTACATATGCCGATGTTTGAGCCCAAATAAACCATTCAATTTTAAATGGAGAATGTGTGATGTTTCCCCAAAGTAAAACTCCACAAACTATTATCATTATAAGCCTGTCAAGTATTGAAATTACACTATCGGTTTTAAAAAAATGTAAACCTGCAATATTTGAACGTAAGTATAAAATAAATGATATAAGTGCTTGGTTAAGAAGCATTACTGCAAGTATCCATAATTGATCACCTTTATATCCAAGTAATAGGGCAATGCCAATACTTACAATAAAATAAATGACAGAAAGAACCATTCTTAGGAATATAATTCCTGATAAATGTTTGTTTAACAGATGATTATGTTGTGCAATATTTCTGTTGTTGAAATTGGTAATTCCTACATCAAGTAGAATATTAAACAGAAATGAAAAGTTAAAAAGGGCAGCATAAAGACCGTAAGCTTGAGCACCTACGGTATTTTGTACTTCCCTATCAATACCTAAAATCCAAAAAGGTTTTATTAGGAGATTAAGGAAAAGGAGGAAGGCCAGATTGGTGATAAATTTTCTTTGCATCTCTTTTATTCACCACAAAAATACACCAATTTTATAGGCACCAATCCAATTAATTAAATGCTGGATCAATATTATAATCAGGAAGTGCTAGAAGCTGGTGTAGATGAAGCGGGAAGAGGCTGTTTAGCTGGTCCTGTTGTAGCTGCTGCAGTGATCCTTCGACCGGGAATAATGCTAGATTGGTATGAAGTTTTAAATGATTCTAAACAATTGCCCGAGCTTTTAAGAGAAAGTTTAAGAACATTAATTGAACGGGATGCACTTGCCTGGGGAGTTGGAATGGTGATGCCCAATGAAATAGATGAAATTAATATCCTAAATGCAACTTTTAAGGCAATGCATATTGCAATAGAAAAATTAGTTCCGGAACCTGAACACCTAATTATTGATGGGAATAGGTTTAAAAAATTTAGATCTATTTCTCATATGTGTATCGTTAAAGGTGATGGTCAATATTTATCTATAGCGGCAGCATCTGTTTTGGCAAAAACGCATAGAGATGTTTATATGCGCCAATTACATGCTGAATTCCCTCAGTATGGTTGGGATAGGAACAAGGCTTATGGTACCGAAGCTCATATTCAAGCAATGAAGCAATTTGGTTTAAGCCCACATCATCGAAAAAGTTTTCAGCTAAAAGATAGTCAGCTAAGTATGTTTTAATGATTTTTACCAAAATACGTTGTTGTAAAAAAGCAAATAAATACATTCATCTTTGTGACCTGATTTGGTAATGGATATTTTTATTTTTCCATTGTCGTTATAAATATAAGAAGTTGATTCCTTTAAAATTGGTAAAGAAGTAGTCTTAGAAAGCAACCAAGTTTCAATATTGATTTTCAACTCGTTTTTATATTCCAATTTCTGAGTGATACAATTTTGAGAACCGAAACATTTTGTATTAGCAATTTCTTTTTTTAATTCATTATAAGCGATTCGTTGGGTAATAAAAGGTGTTGGTATATTAGGATTTTTCCAATTTATAGAAAGTATATTCAAATCATTGTCTCTTTGAATTTCCTTGTAAAACAATAATTTTTTATTTAAATCAAATGATGAATCCGCAACCCAGTTGCTTGAAGAATCAAAGTAAGAATGAATTGAGTTTTCGAAAACTCCTAAATTGTTAAATGTATTTTCTTGGATTTGTTTCGATTCACTGTTGTAAATAAAAGTTTTGGATACTTTGGTAGAATCATTCTCAAAACTACAAACTAAATTTCCATTTTCGTCATAGTCATTAATTGCAATTGTATCGCAATTATTTTTGTCACAATCACATTTTATAATATATTGAATTGATGATTGTGCAAAGGAAAAATCAACAAATAAAAAAAGTAACCATGTTAAAATTAAAATATTTTTTTTCATTACTTTTTTACTGCGGAGTCATAAAATTCTTTTGCAAGTGTAGTTAATGAATCTGGATACTGAAGCTTAATGTAATATAGATTTATATTTTGATGTTTAGTCTTGATCCATTTTTCAAAAAACAACCATCTTCTGTCATTAATTTTAAGACTATCATTATAACCTTTTAAGGAATCAATATTAATTTCAGAAATCAGATTATTCTTTACAAGAAAAGAATAACGAATTGGTAATTGATGTAATTTGAGGTATTGATTAAAATTGTTTCTTGATTTGCAGTAGACATTTACTTTGCCATTATTTAATTGTGTTGAATCAATAAATAATTGTTGGTTTAACTTTTCGTTTTTTCTTAAATAACTAAAGTATTCAACCTTCCTTTTCGTGATATTGGAATATTTATAATTTACTTTCAATGAATCTGAACACAAAACTTTAGCATCATCAGATTTCTGATTGTTTAGGAGCTGAATAAACGATTTGCATAAATCGGTGTCGTTATCAAATAGGGTAGAGGAGCAAAAAATCATAGCACTAATTGCAGAAAAAAGAATTAAACCTATTTTTTTATTCATTTTATGATTCAATGTTATTTTATTGTTAATCA